>NZ_JAUMTY010000006.1:53871-65326 GCF_030530965.1 Corynebacterium sp.
TACGGCGCGAGCTGGACAACCACCTGCGAGTGGGCCGCCCGTTTGCGCACTATTCGCCCTACTATTGACGTCACCGGCCTGGAGATCGACCCCGAACGCGTCCTCCCCGACCGCGATGGGGTTCATTTCGCGCTCGGCGGGTTTGAGCTGGCCGGGCTGCGCCCGCACCTGGTCCGCGCATTCAATGTGCTGCGACAATACGATGTCGCGGATGTTCACGCCGCGTGGGACACGATGCAATCCCGACTCGCTCCGGGCGGGCACATCATCGAAGGGACCTGCGACGAACTCGGCCGCCGGTGCTCGTGGATTCTCCTCGACGCCGACGGGCCGCGCACGCTGACCCTCGCATGGGATCCTTTCGACGTTGAGAAACCCTCTGACCTGGCCGAACGTCTGCCTAAAGTTTTGATCCACCGCAATGTTCCGGGCGATCCTGTCCACGATCTGTTGATGACGCTCGACGACGCGTGGAACAGAACAGCGCCATTCGATGTGTACGGCCCCCGCGTCCGGTGGCGGGAAGCGCTGACCTACCTGCACAGATCTGGATTTCCCGTCGCTCCCCCGAGACGACGAATCCGCGATAACGTCATCACCGTTCCATGGGATGCTGTTGCGGAAGGGTAAGATCGGTGAGAAAGCAGTGTCGAAAAGATAACAGGGAGGCTTTCCTCCATTAACCGCCCCCCATTTGAAGAGCAAAGGTTAACCTCCAATACTCTCTGGGAAAGGGGTCGTCAACGGTGTCCTCATGCCGGACTTCACTCACGAAGACGGGATGAGGTGAGCTCATATTCCCCTTATTCGGAAATCATGTAGCCGAGCGAGCCGAATACTTGAACACACGTCATATGAGGACACCAACTGCCTCTTCTCCGGCTTGACTTGCAGGTTCCACAACTTCGAAGGCTATGTCTACTGTCATTCATTCGGGCTAGGTCAATATCACTATCCCCTTATCTCCGTCGATGGATATAGTTTGACCGTCAGTAATACTGGTGGTTGCTTCCGCTGTCCCCATCACTGCCGGGATACCATATTCTCTGGCGACGATAGAGGCATGCGATAGACGGCCACCCGTGTCCGAGACAACTCCCGCAGCCAGGTTGAACAGGGGTGTCCACGACGGATCAGTGTACTGGCATACGAGTATGTCGCCAGGTTCGAGAAGACCGAATTCATCCGGACTAGTGACGATGCGAGCTCGGCCTGTGACCTTTCCCGGACTTCCTGCTGCGCCTTTAATAGTCTTGTCTTTATTTGTAGGCGCCGCCTGAACCCACCAAGCACTAGCGGCAGTAGGCCGCGCGTGCGCTCTAGCTGTCGCTTTGTTAAAGCTATGTTCAGGAGTAAGTACTCCGTCGAGAATTGATCCTATTTCTTCAATTGTCAGATACTTAATGAAGTCGGTAGCCGGCAAAAAGCGTCGCAGCGTTAGCCTTCGGGCGATCTCATCAGTCACCCTGCGGGCGATGACATAAGCCTCTTCGATAAGGTAAACCGACGCTTCTCTTGCAGTGTGTCCATAACGCCACGTGGAAAGAGTACGAGCAAATCCAGCACGCAGGAATTTAGGTAGTCGATGTGTAATCGTGTTTGCTAATTGCTCGTGTGACTGTGGCGTGCGGTTCATGCGCCCTGGTCGAATAGCGTCAATCGTTGCCTTGAGAGCATCGGGATTCTCTTGCCATGAACGGTGTGAGAAGGGCAGGTACATTTGGGGAGTCCTAGCGCCATAGCGTCCAAGGAACTGACCGAACTTGTCATTGAATTCTGGGCTCTCCGGATCCAAGGTAGCAAGGGTTCGTAGACCTTGGTTAATATCGGCGGTGACAAAGGAGAGATCGTTTAAGAGGTCGTAAGGGGTAAGGTCTGACCGCCTGGCTAATCTGAGGTAAAAACCCAAACGGATGCCGGTAAATTGAGCCGGTCCAACGAAATCAAGGAAACGCGTTTTTGCAATCTCATTAACGATACCGAGCACTCTGTTAAGCAGCGGAATAAGCTCTTGGTCCGGGATGCTATCTAGATTGGACGGTAAGGCGTCGGAAAGCCTAGCCCTAAAATGCTGTTCCACCACCGGCCACGTGGCAGGATCTGGTCCCGAGTAAAAGAGTAGTCGGACAATGCGCCAGTTGAGTTTAACGTCAGGGTAACTCACACTGATCGCACCGTCTCCAGTCATATTAATCAACCGTTCGATTGGACTGTAAACAATGCCAATGCTGGACATCACGGACTGTAACTGGTGATGCATCGGGATAATCGCGGCTAGGTCTAGGGGAAACGGACCTGGATAGTGCTCGATGAGATCTGTGTGAAAGAGAACTGATGCTTTAGCAATTCGACGGCCCGTGACTGTCGCAGTCGGAGTCTTATGATTGGGTGTGTGTTTGACTTTCGTAGTAATCGGGCGAGCTTGAAGGAGCCACAATTCTCCGTTGGCGTAGGCCCATTCAATGTCCATCGGCGTGCCAAACTTTCGTTCGATGTCCCTTCCAAGTTGCGCTAAAGCTAGAACCTGTTTGTCCTCCAAGCACAGCCGCTGTTGATTCCGTTGTGATACGTCGGTCTGACGAATGGCCGCACCAATCCGGTCTATACGGATCTTCTTTGCACCCAATGTCCTCTCGATAATCTCTCCTGGGGTGGCACGGTATTCATCTGGTGATACTGCACCGGATACGATACTCTCGCCGAGGCCCCAGGAGGCATTAATGAGTACCTCGCAATCACCTGTAATCGGGTTCTGAGTAAACATGACACCGGCTGTGTCTGCATCGACAAGGCGCTGAACCACAACCGATAAAGCGACGTTGAGGTGGTCAAATCCATTAAGCTCGCGATACTGAATCGCCCGTTCAGTCCACAATGAACCCCAGCATCGACGAACCGCGTTCATGATCTCGTTTGGTCCAGTTACTCCCAGGTAGGTTTCTTGTTGCCCAGCAAAGGAGGCCGTGGGGAGGTCTTCAGCGGTCGCCGATGACCGGACTGCGACAGGGGAGTTATCTCCCCACTGTTTAAGGCGTGCGCGAAGCTCTCGCTCAAGAGTTTTCGGTATCGGTTGGGTCTCGATGGCAGAACGTACCGCTTTTGAGCTTTCAGCGAGCAAAGCTCTGATATCGATTTCCGCAACTAGATCTCGATAGACGTCTGCAGTAATAACAAATCCATCGGGCACCGGATAACCGGCACGCTGTAGTTCACCAAGGTTGACAGATTTCCCGCCACCCGAGGCGAGAGTAGCGTCCTTGAAGTCAATGATCATGTGTCCCTCCAAGAGACAAGTAGCCCGATAGCGGCAGCTGCCATGAGACAGCAGAGCATGGCCACAGTAGCAGTATGAGACGACGTCGAAACGAAGAAAACACCGACTGCCGGAACTAGCACCCCAGCCCCTGCGTGGCGGGCGAACTGAACTGAAGATGACGCCGCTGCGACATTTTTTACACTAACGATCGACTGGATTCGCGTAAGTATGACCGGAACTATCAACCCACATCCGAAGCCCAGACCGACTGGTCCCACCACGAAAGCAGTAACGCTCCCCAGTGTCATCACGGCTCCAGCACCAAGAATCAATAGCCAACAAGCAGTCACAACATACCGTGATCCGATGGCTATACCGGCCATAGCGCTACCGATTGCAGAACCTACCAACATGGGAAGTAACCGAGTACCAATCTGGCTAGCATTCAACTCATGTTCGGAGGCCATTATCCAGGGTAAATATGTAACTGCTGCGACCAGGATTCCTCCACTGAGGAAAACCACAATCAACGGACCTACTCTTTCGCTAAGAAGAACCGGTGTAGCGGTGTCTCGACCACTAACATGCCACCATCGTGACTGACGGGGCATCGCTGGCATCGAGAAGGCTGCGAGCACCCAGCAAGCAATAGCAAATGGGATAGTTACTGCGACTGCCCAACGGAACCCCAACGTGTCAGTAGCCCATCCACCCCATATCGGTCCGGTGCCCAAGGCTAGGGCTTGAATGGCGCCCAGAAAACCAAATAGTCTAACGCGCCGCACATCGCTCGCTATCTGACCGACGATTCCTAGGGCCGCAGGAACTAAGGTTCCGGCTCCCAAGCCTTGCACGGTTCGCGAACAAATTAGGTACCTCATGCCAGGGGAAAAACACACTCCGAGTGTTCCAAGAATGAACAATCCCATACCTGTTGGATACATGGGACGGGGCCCGAGCCGATCCGTTGTAACGCCAGCCCAAAGCAATATCACGGTTAATGCAACCAGGTAGGATCCTGCGACCCAACCAAATAATTCCTCATGACCCAGGTGAAACACGATTGTCGGTGTTGCGGTTGCCAAGAGAGTCTGCTGAACCGTGGAGGTGAACATCCCAAGTGCAGCACAGCACACCGCTAACGGCACCGAGCTGAATTGGGAGATTCGTGTTGACATCACGACTCCAAAGCAGACAATGCAAGTTCAAGCTGAGCATCTAGCGAATCGGATAGGTTCACTTTCTGAGGATCCCGTGCCCACAAAGCAACCGGAACAAAATAAGCCGAAGCTAAAAGAGTTAGCGCCGGTTGAAATTTAACAGGACGAAATTCGTGCGATTCAATCCCGGAAGTAAGTATGTCTCCGAAAAGTTTTAAAAGATCTGGCGTCGATGACTGAACGTCCGCGCGTGTCAGCGAAGATAACCGTGCAATGCACATCTGGCGAGCGAGTGCCTCGTTGTCCTCAAACCATGTTGCAGCCGACGTAAAGATGTGACGGAGTCGATCAGCGGATCGTTCACTAGGATCATCGGCTTCCACCATGATGGCTAAGACCTGCTCCCCTAGAAAAGAGAGTACATCTTGCTTGGTCGAAAAATATGTGAAGAACGTACCTTTGCCAATGTCAGCAGCCTCCGAAATTTGTGCGACTGATGCCTGTTCAAACCCCTGCTCAAGGAACAGATTCAACGCAGCTTCGATAATTCGTTTCCGCGTCGCCTCCATGCGGCGGTTAACTCGATCGCTAACGGTCATAAAAATAGAGTAGCATTAAAATTGACCATGGTCATTTTTAAAACCGTTCTCCCATGTGTGCACTTACGTCATCTAAAAATCCTATAAGTCCTCATAAACAGACTTACGATCCGACGCTGATCCCCCTCCAACCCGATAGCCATATCTCCGCTTTTCTTTACACGAGCCCACGCAGATCATTTACTTCTAGCATCGACAAATACTCGTCCACCTCGCTCAGAAACAGCTACCAACAGACCTATTACCAATAAACTAGCCGTCTGTAGTCCTACTCAATCCAGTCGCTCGAGTTGTATATAGGCTGGTAGAAGTCCAAAAACTGGATGGTATCCAGTAGCCGTGACCCACTGGTGAAGGTTCGAGCATTCGGTCACGTTAACGACCTGACAGGCAATGTGTAAGCCAGGAAAATGGGTTGCACAGATCTGATTCACGGCGTCGATAAGGCCTTGAATATCTGCATCAGGCTCCGCATCTTCTGCACCGTCATCCCTACGCGCGATCGCCATCGTGATGCAGTGCTGAACAGTAGGTCCCGCTATCCGCGAATGCTTGACGCCAACCCACGAAACACCGAGGGGAACACAGTCCCGGAGAGCTAAACGCACCGCAGTGAGTGAAATGGCCTGATCCGTGACAACATCGCTTCGAGCTCCGAGCGCCAATGGCCATAGGCACGGTAAGGCGTCCGAGTGAGATGCCCGGCGCGGATTACCTGGAGCCGTGTTGCCAGAGCCTGCACTATCCGTCACTGTCCGAACTTGGGCAGCAACTGGCGTTTCCGAGCACACTGTCCCAGCCCGCACTATCTCGACGGGGAAGTCTATCGATGGAGTAACTCCGAGTTCGTCCAAAACATCGCACACATCATGGATCACGTTGCCCAGTGGCGCAGTAGCGTCGACCTCCACGGTGAACAGCGGTCGATCTACCGAGTCACGCATTAACGACACAACATTGGGGTGGACCGCGCGCACGGTTGTTGTCGGGCTGGACGTGTGTGGTTCGCGATCCACAGAAATAGCGTCGAGTTCAGACTTGTCGCTCATTCCGGCTCGGACGTCGTCCGACAGTCCCCACGTCGCCAAAGATTCCCACATCACGGTCGGCGTGGCGTGTGCCCCAAGACAGTCAGGATCAGCCAAGGAACACTCGCGCTGTAACTGGCCAATAACCTCAGTCGGCCGGAGATAATCACCCCATCGAATACGGCGATCGATGAGAGTCCGACCTGGTGTAAACGAACGAGCCTCAATAACGCCGCTATCCGGATCACGATGCACGACGACAGCCTTATGCTCTCGATTAGCCTGTGACTCTCCGCTCAACGGAGAGGCGACAGCCTCGGCCAAGAAGGTGGGGAAGCAAACGTCGGGCAGAATTCCTGTGTCCACCGGAATTCTGTAAAAAATGACCGGCGTCTGTTCAGCGTCGGGTTCGTGGACCGTGGAGGGACACGAAGAGTGGCGTCGGACATCGTGAAAGACTGCTCGACAATCGACGGTACTCCCGAACGTGGTCGCGAACGCCTGAGCACGGTCTATGAGCCGCTCAACTACCCGCTCAGTGAAAACCGGATCCTCGGCGTGGACGTGCAAAGTGATGAGAGGAAAGAAAGATGCCGGTTCGATACCAGTCTGATGAGCAACGCTATACGCAAGACGCCCAAAGGCCATCGTGCCATCGGTGTGGTTGGCTCTGCCGGTCTCACTGTTCCTCTCAGTAAAACGACGCCCGTAAGCATGGGTGAGCTCCTGGATAGTGGAACCAGTCAAGTACTCACGCACGGCCAAGGCGAGAAGGCCCAGCGGTTCGGCCAGATTCCAGGGCGGGATGTGCTCTGATAGCACTGCACCGGCTGTGGTTGTACTGAGCTGACGTGCCACCACCAGCGACGCCTCCGGGCTGTAATCACGGGGAACATCACTGAAATCAACAACAGCAAAATCGCAGTTCGTGAGAGCACCGCCCGTTATGCGCAAATCCTGGTGGTAGACGTAGTCCAGCGCCGTTTCGTCGAGAGGTGAACCACCGAGAAGCCACTGGATATGCGTGTATTCTCGTTCGATGGTCTCGAGTGTCCGAGCACACCCTCCGGCGCTCTCGATCAAAATATGCCGTGCGGAACTCCCCGGCTTGATTGCCAGCCCGCGCGAGTGTCGGGGAATGGCCAGCCCACCGGTCCAGGCAGCAATTCCCATCCACCGGACATAATCGATAACCTTCATTACCTAAAAACCTAGTCCGCGAGGTCACAGAAACCGGCAGATATGCCCCGTAAACGCCCCTTACTCTGTGAATTTGCTGAATAGTTTTCTACAACATTCCTAAATACGGCATTTTCCCTTGCCGAGTCCCCACGATCTCCGGTTTACTTGTCCGCGTGAATCGCTCTAAGTCTTCTTTGGGAAAAATCATGGTGGTCGTCATCGTGCTGGCCATCGTGGTACTCGTGGTCGCCGAATTCGCCGCGCGGGCCTACGTGTCCTCTCACATTAAAAAGGAGCTCTCAGAGCACGCGGATGGCTCGTCGTCCTCCGCACAGGTCTCGTTCGGCACACACCCGGTTCTACCTGCGGTAATCACGCGTAAGCTCAGCCATGTGAAGGTGGATATTCCGAATTCGCTCGACGTGACCTACCCCGACGGCACCACGTCCGCACCGGACGTCAGCGGGTACCCGCCGTCGACAATCACGATTGATAACCTCAACATGAACTCCCACAAGGCGGGCACGCTCACGCTGGATACCACGCTGTCCACCGATTACATCGAAGCCGCGGCGCAGGGGGGCGTGACGCGAAAGAGCAGTTCAGACACCAATTCGCAGAACGCCAGCAGTCAGGCCTACCGCCAAGCTGCCTACTCCCCCGCGGCGCAATCTATTGCTGATCGTGCCATCAAAGTCACGGCCGTCAACCCCAACCCATCGAAGGGCACCTTCAGCCTCGAGCTTTCCGGTGGCCTGGCCGATCTAGAGATCAAACCCACTATCAACGACGGCGACCTCACCATGAAGGTGACCAACGCGAAGTTGCTCGGTATGTCGCTTCCGCAGTCTGTGGCCGACGTTCTGACGTCGCAAATTGAGGATGCCGCCAATGTCAGCAATAAGGAGCTAAAGGCGACTCATGTGGAGGTCACGAGCCGGGGTATGCGTGTGACGGAGGAAGGCCACAACGTTGATCTGAAAGCGCTGTCGGATAATGCCAATCAGATCCTGGGGACGCAGAACGATCAGTAGTATTCGCCGTTTTGGATGCTCTTGAGCTGCGGGTGGACGTCGAACCAGTACACGCCGATGGCCACGATGCCGAAGAGCCAGATGAAACTCCTGGTGAACAGCACGAGGAGCGTCGATACCACTAGAATTCCGAACCATTGCCACTTGGGACGGCGATCCCCGGCTTCGAACGCGTCGGAGCGGGTGGATGCCACAACGATGGCGCCCACAACCCCCACGACCGTGATGGCTAATTTCATGGCCACCATGACCCAGCCGAGGACCATGAAAATTGTCATCATGACATGCATCGCGGACTCTCCCACTACGTAGTTCTCAAAGGTGGCGGATTCACTGCCAGACTACAGGCTCAGCACCAGCTGCGAGAGCGTGTAAATCAGCAGCCCGGCCAAGGATCCCACAATGGTGCCATTAAAGCGAATGTATTGCAGGTCCTTCCCCACCATGAGCTCGATCTTGTCGCTGGCTTCGTCGGCATCCCACCGCTCGACGGTTTCGGAAATAATGCTGGTCACTTCGCCCGAGAAGTTTTGCGCGATATACCGCGCGGTTCCCGTGACGCGCTCGCCCCATCGCGCGCGAAGCTCCGGATCCGTCAGTAGCCGGTTGGCATACAATGAGACTTCCTCGGCGATCCTGCGTCGCACATGGGATTGCGGGTCCGACGCCATGCGAACAATCTGTTCTTTCATATTGCGCCACACAGTCGCAGGCGCAGCTTGCACGGGGGCGGAGGACAACACATCGTGTTTAAATTCCTCGACCCTGTTGATCATCTCCGGGTCATGCTGCAGATCCGACGCCCATTGATTGACCACCCGACGCAACGCCTGGCGAGCCTCGTGGTCCGGCTCCGTCTTCACCTTGTACGCGAAATCGACGACCTCCCGGTACACGCGCTCGCCCACAAGATCGTTGATAAATCCTGGTGCCCACGACGGCGCCCGCTGGTTGAGCAACCGCGTAATGAGCTCCTCAGAATCGCGCGCGCGGTCATATGCCCAGGAAATAATCGTGTCGACGATCGGCTCGGCCTTCCCCTCCGCAATGAATTGCTCCATGAGCGCACCCGCGGGAGGCCCCCAATCCGGCTCCGCGATGCGGTCGATCACCATCGTGCGGATCATCTCCGCGGCTTCGTCATCGTCGATGCCTTCGACGATGGCGATCGTCGCGTTGCCAACCTCTTCGGATACGCGCGCCGCATTGGCGGGTTCCGACGCCCACTGCCCCACTCTGGCGGGAATGTCGGCCTTCTGAACTTTGTCGGTAATGAGCTCGGCATTGAGGAAGTTGTCCCCCACGAACCCCGATAATGCCTCGCCGACCTGGTCTTTTTTACGTCGAATGATCGCCGTGTGGGGGATGGGCAAGTGCATGGGCCGCCGGAACAGTGCCGTCACGGCGAACCAGTCCGCGAGCGCACCGACCATGCCCGCTTCGGACGCGGCGCGCACATAACCGATCCACGCGGCGTCGGAATCCTGCTCCAACCACCGGCACACGAGATAGATCACCGTCGCGAGAACCAACAGTCCTGTGGCGATGGCTTTGTATTTTTTCAATTCTCGACGACGGCCTGCCTCATCGCTGACCGGCGGAAGGGTTTCCGCCGACGACCCTGACGGCGCAGTGCCGCGTGGTGCGGGCGCCTGGGTGGCGACCGGTCCGCGGTGGTTAACGGCTACGGGAGCTGCCGAGGCTTCGTGGTCTCCGCGGCGGGATGCGTCGTGCCTGGCTACGGCCGCGTCGGAGGATGTGCGACGTGGCAGGTTGTCTCCAGAAGAGGCACGAGTAGATGAATCGTTATCGGGTGAATTGTCCGCGGGAAGGGCATGACGGGGTCGAGAATCAGTCACGGTTCTATTGTGCCAGGACGGTAGGACACGACACGCATGCGCTAACACGTGCTGCACAAGCGTTGCGTTCATGCTTGGGTCTTGCTGAATCTCCCGACCCGGCAAACATAAAACACGGGTTATACGACATAAGGCGGTGCGGACAGAATCCTGGGGCGCGAAGCACCGACGCACGGAAAAACGAGCCGGTAGACGGAAAATTGCGGGAAAGCTACACCTGGAGCCGAAAAGTGCGGGGGAATATGCGCCCCAAAATAAAAGTGCGGGAGAATATGGTCAATTTTCGGCCATTTTTCGCCCATATACCCACGCAGTTTTGGCCACCACCCCGCATATCCCCACGCAGTTTTCCGCCACGCGGACACATTTGGCACTTATCCACCAGAAACCCCAGCAAACATAAAAACAACGCCACCCCACGTTCACGGGGTGGCGTTGCTGGAGGTGCTCAGGATCTGATTTCACCTAAGCGCGATATTGATGACGTTCACGCATGCACAATTCATGCGGGGGCCGTGCTGAACAGCGCTAAACCGCTCAGAACAGCACAGCCACATACATCGTGGCGTCTTTTAGTGAAGGCGTCCGGTGCGCTTCTTGTACTCGCGGTAGGGGGCACGGCCAGCGTGAATGAGGCCGAAGCCGACTGCGAGGCACAGGATCCCGCCGATGAGTCCGCCGTATAGCAAGTAGGTGGACCAGCCTTGACCGCCGAAGAGCTCGGTGGCGAGGCCGAAAACGAAGATGCCGAAGAAGGCGAGTGAGGAGAGGACGAATCCCATCCCCGACCATGTCTTGCTACTGTGCAGCGATGAATGCGGTGACGCGAGGGATACGGGGACATAGCCCTCGATGTAGTGCGGTTCGCCTTCAAATCGAACCTCAGACGAAGACATAACTTTACCTTTCACGACCTGAATCAGGGTGGGTCATAGAGTGTGACCCTTAGTGTAGTGGCTTGTGGGGAAAAGACTACCCATAAGCCAACGTGGGGGTCACCCCTGAACTGCCACCCTGCAGTGTCTGCGCAGGCCAACAGAACGTAGGAGTGACAGGTATGACCTATTTGTCCTTGTTCCGCAGCGCGGAGCGAGTACGCTCCTTCGTCACGGCTGCCACAGCGGTCAGCGGAATGCCGGCCGGGCAAACGTCGGCACATTCACCGAACAACGAGCATGGGCCGAAGGTGGTTTCCAGGTTGTCCACCATCTTGCGGGCACGCTTACCGCGCTCTTGCTTACCTAGCGGCATGAGCTTCAAGTGCTCCAACTTCGCGCCGGTGAACAGGTGCGCTGCACCGTTCGGGCAGGCCGCGACACAAGCGCCGCAACCGATAC
>NZ_JAUMTY010000084.1 GCF_030530965.1 Corynebacterium sp.
ACCACGATTCGGGCGCTAGAGCTGTGGTGAACTCGGTGGACAAACTGTGAAATAGATGCCATGAAAGATCACAACATGCAACAGAGCCAGCGACGCTCCTCTCGGTCCTCGCTGGTTGTCCACGACATCACGAAATCGTTTGCTTCAACCCCCGTGTTGACGGGTATCTCCTTGGAGATCGGTCAGGGTGAATCCGTTGCGGTTATGGGTCCGTCGGGGTCGGGCAAGTCGACTCTCTTGCATTGCATGTCCGGCGTGCTTGTTCCGGACGACGGTGAAATCCGGTACGGCGATACCGTCGTCTCGCGACTGAATGATGCGAAAAGGTCGGCGCTCCGGCTGCGCGAGTTCGGGTTTGTGTTCCAAGACGGGCAACTCCTTCCCGAGCTCACGGCTCAGGAAAACGTGGCTCTCCCGGCGATTTTGCAGGGCACGTCTCGTAGGCGAGCGTATGCCGACGCCGCCGACATGCTGAAGCGTCTGGGGCTCGGGAAGTTGATTCGTCGTCGACCAGGGAAAATGTCTGGCGGCCAGGCACAACGCGTCGCCATCGTCCGAGCCATCGCGGCTAAACCGGCAATTATTTTTGCCGACGAGCCGACGGGCGCTCTGGACCAATCGACGGGCCACGAAGTTATGCAGCAGCTGATCGCGATCACCGAGCAGGCTTGCTCGACCTTGGTGATGGTGACTCACGATCAAAGTGTCGCGAATTGGTGCCAGCGTCGGATTGAAATTCGCGATGGCATCATTCACGACGATCGCATGTTGTCCGGGGCGGTGAGCTAAATGGCTGTTTCCTTGTCGACGCTCTCCCACCTGGGAGTTCAACTGCAAAAGGCGTCCCATCGGGCGGGGACGGGGAATAAGTGGCTCTCGGCGTTAGCGGTATTTGCCTTCACCGTGAGTACGTGGATGGCTATGACCCTCGCCGGCGGGACGTGGATGTTCTACGAACGCTATCGCCATCCTTCGGCCGCGTCGCTCCATGAAATGAGCGATGAGTTACGGCAAACATATGTTGGCCTTGCGGCCCTCGCCTGTGTGTTTGTTGTTCCCGCGATGATGTCCCTGGTGGCGCAGTCAGCGGTGTTAGGGGCTTCCGGCCGCGAGAGGCGCTTAGCAACACTCAGGTTGCTGGGACTGTCTAACCGAGACATCACACGGCTGACCTTGGTGGAAACCAGTGCACTGGCATTCGCCGGGTTGGTCCTCGGAACTGTGATTTACGTGGTGACGGCACCCGCGTGGTCGCTAGTTAGTTTCCAAAACACCCGCATTGGTCTCTGGGAAATTCTCCTACCGTGGTGGGGCTACCCGGCGTTATGGGCAATCATCCTTGTCCTCGCAGCGGTCGCTGCAGTCGTTGGTCTCAAGCGTGTCATGGTGTCGCCACTGGGAGTCTCGAAGCGGGACATTCCCACGGCGCTCAAGTTCTGGCGACTCATCATTTTCGTCGCACTCGTGGTGATTGCTCGCGCCGTTCTGTCCCACATCAAGAACCACGTCAAGGCTGATTACAACAATTTAGGCTGGGCCATTGTTATCATCGCCGTGATTTTGTGCGTCTTCATCCTCGCCATCAACCTCGTGGTTCCGTGGCTCATTCAGCTCACCGCCCGTATCTCCAGCTTTCTTCCCGGCAAGCTCAATTTCTTGGCGACGCGCCGGGTCATGACCGACGGACGCACCGCCTGGAAGCGGACGAGTGCCCTCACTTTCCTCGCGCTCCTGTTGGGCTACGTGGCAGTCATGCCGAGGAATCCGGCGGAAGACCTGGGCGATCCCACGATCAACCGGGACACGGTGACCGGAGCCGTCATTACCTATGGTGTCGGCTTACTCGTCTCAATCAGCGGAACCATGCTGAACCAGGCCTCCACCGTTTTCGAAGAAGCAGAGCTCACCCGCGCGCTCGATTTCATAGGGGTCCCGTCGTCACTGCATAGGAGAGTCGCGATTAAGCAGACCTTCTATCCGCTTCTCCTGACCAGCGGTTTCACGTTCCTCTTCGGTCTGTACTTGGGGTGGACGTCCTACGGGCAGTTTGACAAGGATCCCTCGGTCGGGCCGCAATTAACGTGGATTATCTGCGCTTTTGTCCTGAGCCTGGTGTTGTCGGTGGTCGCGATCATAGGTGTTGATCCGCTGCGCCAGAAGCAGATTGCTCACCATGTTCGCCGGAATGATTAGCCGTCACGGAATCCTCTTCGTCCATGCGTCATTACCGAATTTGGTGCTGACCAGTTCTTCCGCTTCCTTGATATCCGCGTCCGTCAGCGACGCGGGTTTCGCGCCATACCGCGTCATGAACTCCTGAGCCATCGTGTCGATGATCGTCTCGCGGGGGACACCGGTTTGCCGTCGCAAAGGATCAACTCTCTTATTTGCCGACGCTAAACCTTTCGACGACACCTTGACTTTCCCGATGCGGAGGACGTCCATCATCTTGTCTGCGTCGATGTTGTAGCTCATTGTGGTGTGGTGCAGGATCGCTCCGCGGCGGCGCTTTTGCGCAGCTCCGCCGATTTTTCCGCCGTCGGAGGTGATGTCGTTAATGGGAACATACCAGGCGTTGACGCCGTGCTTGGCTAGCGCTGCTAATACCCACTGGTCGAGGTATTCGTAGGAGGCGACGTACGAATAGCCCTGGACGAGGTCGATGGGCGCGTAGAGCGAATAGGTAATGCAGTTTCCGCCTTCCATAAACATGGCGCCGCCACCGGAGATTCGACGCACAGGAGTAATTCCGTATTTGTCGATTCCTTCTTGGTTTAATTCATTTGAATACGATTGGTAAGAACCAAAAACGACGGCTTTATCGTCCCATTCCCAGAAACGGAGGGTGGGGCCGCGACGCCCATCGGCGACCTGGTTCAAGAGTAGCTCATCAAGGGCGACGTTGACCGGGGTGGGGAGCACACCGGGGCGAAGGATTTCCCACTCGTAATCGGTGAAATCTTTCCCGCCTGAGACCGCTCGTTTAACGGTGACGGCAATGTCATGGATGGTTAATCCCTCGAGATCGAGATTGTCGAAATGAGCTAATGCGGAATTAAGTCGTGATTCAAGTGCCTCAGTAGACGCGGAGGTTTTTGTTCCTACCAATGCTGGCCCAATTTCGTCATAGGCTTCATCGGGTTCGAGGAAGAAATCACCAGAGAGCCGTAATGATGTGATGGTGTCGTTGTCGACGGTGGTGTCAATAACAATGAGTTTCCCGCCAGGCACTTTGAGCTCAAAGTGAATAGGGCGTGCCGACGGGGTCTGAGCGTCTGACGAGGGCTGAGTATCTGTTGACATGCGCCCGATTATAGGTGGTCTAACGAAAGCTATTTAACGATATTGAGTTTGCCTACCCATAATGAAAATGTGCAATCTATGCGTGGTTGGCTATTTTTGCTAATGTAGTTGATATGTCAACGAAACTGGATCCTTTCTTCCGCGACGCAGGCCTTTTTATCTTCCGCCTCGTCCTTGGTTTTCTTTTTGTCATGCACGGCTGGCAAAACGCCGTCACTAAAGGTTGGGGGAGTACCCGTGACTCCTTCGCAGCCATGAACATTCCCGCCACTGATATCGCAGCAACCCTGGCAAGCTGGGGTGAACTGATCACTGGCGTTCTCCTCATCCTGGGGCTTCTCACCCGCCTCAGCAGCCTTGTCCTCGTGATTGATATGGCTGGTGCATTCTGGTTCGTGCACAAGGACGCCGGCTTGTGGAGCAGCAACGGCGGCTACGAATACGTCCTGGTCTTGGG
>NZ_JAUMTY010000007.1:0-10434 GCF_030530965.1 Corynebacterium sp.
GACAGGTGTTCTTGCTGGTGAAAGGGGTAGAGGATGTCAGAGTCGACGCCGGCAACCATGATCGGGACGGTGCATTCGCCGAGGACGGCGTTCATGCCGCCGCGCCCGCGTCCGATGTCGTGCCGGTTGAGCGCGTCGGTGAGGATCACGTAGCTCCCGGCGTCGAACCGAGCGGCGAGCTTGGAGGCCTGCGAATCCAGGTAACTTTCGATGGAAAAGCGCTGGTCACGGTGCCGGTAGGGGCCGTATGGATCTTCGTCGCGCTGAGGGGCGGCGCCGAATCGCTCGTCGAGCTCTAGCTCACCCCGATAAGTTAGGTGTGCAATGCGACGCGCCTGGCCGATCCCGTGGGTGGGCGCGCGCCCGGTGCCGTAATAGTCGCCGCCCTGCCAATCGGGGTCGGCCTCGATGAACCGGATTTGCGCAGACTGAATGCCGATTTGCCACGCGCTCGCTCGGGCGGAAACCGCGATAACCAGTGCCGACGCGACTACGTCGGGGAACATGATGCACCATTCCAGGGCCCGCGCCCCGCCCATCGATGCGCCGACGACGGCGTGAAGCCGCCGGATGCCGAGTTGCTCCAGCGCGCAGTGTTCGGCGTCGACCATGTCCCGCATGGACAGGGCTGGGAAGCGCGACCCCCATGGCGATCCATCAGGGCTTATCGACGACGGGCCCGTGCTGCCATCGCAGCCGCCCAGGACATTCGCGCAAAGGACGAGGTAGCGGTCTGTGTCGAAGCCGAGGCCTGGGCCGATGAGCCCTTGCCACCATTCGGCGGCGTTGCCATCGCCCGTGAGAGCATGCTCGATGAGGATTATCGGGCGGTCGAGAGGGTTTGGGGGAGGGGTCGCGTCGCCCGGTGTGGTGTAAAACGCGTAGATGCGGAGTGACGCACCAGGTAGAGGCACGCCAGCCTCCGTCACCCATGGGTCGTCGGCCGGTGAGAAAGGCACGTCGACGTACTGCCCATTGGGCGGAAGCGTTACCTGTTCGGTCACGGCCGACACCTCCTTATTGTCTGGCGCGCCCCACTCCGCACAACACACGGGCGCACAACACACGGCCAAAGGGCCGGCCGTCGTTACGCGGCCAGCCCCTCGTCGGCAAGAAGATTAACCGGGAGAAAATTAACCCCAAAGGAAATTAACCTAGAAGATTAAACCTGCTCAAAGGCCTGTTTGAGGTCGTTGATGATGTCGTCGATGTCCTCGATGCCGACAGAGAGCCGGATTGTGGACTCGTTGATTCCCGCGGCACGAAGTGCCGGCTCATCGGACTGGGAGTGCGTGGTCGAGGCCGGGTGGACAACCAGCGACCGCACGTCGCCAACATTGGCCAAGTCCGAGTGCAGCTTCAACGCGTCAATGAACTTCCAGGCCGTCTCGCGCCCGCCATCGATGTCGAACGAGAACACCGAGCCGGGGTATTTCAGGCCCAGCTTTTCCTTGACCGAATACCACGGCGAACTCTTCAGACCAGCAAAGTTAACCTTCGTGACCTTCGGATTGCTTTCGAGATATTCAGCGACCTTCTGCGCATTTTCGTTATGTTTTGCGATGCGCAGAGATAAGGTATCCAACCCTTGAGCCGTAACCCACGCGTTAAATGGCGAGGGCGTCGCACCGGTATCGCGGAGCAACCCCGCGCGAGCTTTCAAACCGAATGCCACATTCCCCAGGTCCGCGTACTTCAATCCGTGATACGCGGGATCCGGCTCGACAAAATCGGGGAACAGCGGCTTGCCGTCGCGCTCCACGGTCCAATCGAACTTCCCGCCGTCGATCAACACACCGCCAAGCCCGGACCCGTTGCCGGTGTAAAACTTCGTCAACGACGCTACAACAACGTCGGCACCCAGCTCCAAAGGACGAACAGCAGCCGCCGTCGCCACGGTATTGTCGACAATCAACGGTACGGAATGCTTATGAGCGACCTCCGCGATCGCGGGAATGTCCAGGATATCGGCCTGCGGGTTGGCGAACGTCTCGCCATAAAACGCCACCGTGTTGTCCTTCGCGGCCGCATCCCACGACTGCGGATCGTCCGGATCCTCCACGAACGTGACCTCAATCCCGAGCCGACGGAACGTGTGCGCCAACAGCGTCTCTGTGCCACCGTACAAACGCGGCGACGACACGATATGCGACCCTGACCTCGCGATATTCAGGAACGCCGCCGTCTCCGCCGCCTGACCGGACGCGAAGAGCACCGCATGCGTTCCACCCTCAAGGGAAGCCAACCTATTTTCGACGGCGGCCACCGTCGGATTTGTCAGGCGCGAGTAAATCGGGCCCTCGTCCTCCAGGCCGAAGCGCTGCTTGGCGTGCTCGGCGGAGTCGAAAACGTATGAGGACGTGAGGTAAATCGGGAGGTTCCGTGAGCTTGTCTCACTATCGACGGGCTGGCCGGCGTGGATGGCGCGGGTCTCGAAGCCCCACTGGTCGGCGTTGCTGTTGTCGTACTTGGTTGTCATTGTGTTTCCTCGTAATTCGTTGTGTTGGTTTTGTGTGGTGGTTTTGTTGCCGGCGAGCTTGTGTGGCCGTCGGTTCTCGGGGCGTTTGCCCCAAACGTTTTCCTGCCTTCCGACGCGGCGTAACCGCTTGTGGAAAACGGTGCGGTCGTGCCCGGCGGTGAGCTCTTTCGAACTCGTAAAACGAGATTAATGTACCGCTCGGTCTAGTGCAAACCGCTCTGTCTATTTCACGCACATATGAGCAGGTCAGAACTATGAAAAAATCTAGACTAAGCGGTATGTAGATTGTGTGCTGTACGACGTTTGTCGTTCACCGTCAGTGGGATGGGAATCTTACGTTGGTGATGCTCACGCGTTGACCGATTCGGCTAGCGAGATGTTGTCGCGCGGGCTTTGCGCCCACGCGCTGAAAACTGTGGGCTATACCGGGGTCGGTTGTGAAAACTGAACTGCTCCCCACTAGTCGGTGTCTAATTTCTCAGTCCAACTAACGGGGAGCAGTTTAGGAACGCATATCCGCGACATCGACGAATCCACCCCCGTTTGGGCTCGGAATCAAATATCTCTTCCCGTCGACTGTGGGAAAGACTAGTCTTGGTTGCAGAGCGAGTTCCCGCTGGCAAGGCAGTGAAACAAGAGAGCACCCCGCTAAGGAAAAGGGGTCAATGAAGTGGCCTTATGTCGGCGGGAACTTGTTTATGATGCCGGCCCCGCCACCCGCGGAGCTGAAGCATCGGCCCCTCCAACCGTGGGGCTGCAATAAACACCCTGCTACAAAGTGGGGTAATAACCCGTCGTTGAGGTAGATCATCCTCGACGTGCCTCAAGTGGACGTTCGCTTGAGGCAAAGGTAGCCTGATGGCACTCACGCAAGTGATCAGTAACTGATCAGTAATGCGAGGGTGCGCGAATGGATTGTCGGCACTCGGGGGAGAGCTTCCGCATCGAGGGGGAATAAAGCCAGGTCAACGCGCTGCCCACCCATGCAGCATGTTGTTACACCGATGACAGATCGAGGTTTACCGTGTCCGAGCAACCCGCATCCCGCCCCTCCGACAAGCAGGGCAACGAACCAACTGATCAACAAAACGAGGTATCTCCGACGACAACCTCCTCGGAATCCGCCGACCACTACACTTCGTCGTCTGAAGCCTGGGACGTCCCGGTAGCCGCGCCGGGGTCGTCGTCGGAAAGAATCGGTGTCGTCATGACCTCGACGGACATTATTACGTCGGCGGAAACGCACTCGCAGCGGGCCAAGAGCGCGCAGAGTTTTCGTGAGGAAACCGATCTTCTGGGCACTCTGCAGGTCCCCGCCGACGCCTACTACGGTGTGCACACGCTGCGCGCGGTCGAGAATTTCCAGATTTCGCGGACGAACATCAATCACGTTCCGGAGCTCATCCGCGGCATGGTGATGGTTAAGAAAGCCGCCGCCATCGCGAACCGCGAAGTCCACGCTCTACCAGCTAAAAAGGCGGAGGCGATTATTTGGGCTTGCGACCAGATTCTCGACAAACACCGCGGGATGGATCAGTTTCCTATCGACGTGTTCCAGGGCGGTGCGGGCACGTCGGTGAATATGAACACGAATGAAGTCATCGCGAATTTCGCGCTCGAATATCTGGGGGAGCCGAAGGGCAATTACGACGTTATTAATCCAAACGATGACGTCAATATGTCCCAATCGACGAATGACGCTTACCCAACCGGTTTCCGTTTAGGTTTACACTTCGCGATTGAACAATTGGCTAACCATGTCGACGCTCTGGAACGCGCATTCCTGGCCAAGGGAAACGAATTCAACGACGTCATGAAAATGGGGCGGACGCAATTACAAGATGCCGTCCCCATGTCATTAGGACAAGAATTCCGCGCGTTTGGAAATAATTTGGCGGAAGAACGCAGTCAGCTGGAACGCGCTCAAAGCCAACTACGTGAAATGAACCTGGGCGCGACGGCCATCGGCACCGGCCTGAACACTCCGGCGGGGTATCAAGCTGCAGTGATTCGTGCACTGAGCACGGTATCTGGCCTGGACATTAAGCCCGCACGTGACCTCATCGAGGCAACGAGCGACACGGGCGCATATGTCAACGCACATTCGGCCGTCAAACGTCTAGCAATGAAACTATCGAAGATTTGCAATGATTTGCGTCTTCTATCGTCGGGGCCACGCGCTGGATTAAACGAAATTAATCTCCCAGAACGCCAGGCTGGTTCGTCGATTATGCCGGCGAAGGTTAACCCGGTTATTCCGGAAGTCGTTAATCAAATTTGTTTCAAAGTCTTTGGAAACGACGTCACCGTCGCCATGGCTGCGGAAGCCGGACAATTGCAATTGAATGTGATGGAGCCGGTGATCGCGCAATGTGCGTTCGAATCCGTGCGGTTCCTCGTGCGAGCTTGCACGACGCTACGTACCCGCTGCGTTATCGGAATCACCGCTAATGAGGACGTTTGCCGTCGCTATGTCGACAATTCGATCGGAATTATCACCTATCTGAACCCGCTGATCGGCCACCACTGGGGCGATGTGATCGGTAAAGAAGCGGCTCGGACGGGCCGATCCGTGCGTGACCTCGTCCTGGAGAAAGGGCTGCTGGATAAGGACACCCTTGACGACGTCCTCAGCCACCACAACCTATTGAACCCCAGCTTCCACGGAAAGCTATACAACGGGGACGAGGAAGACTAAGGACGCGCTCGGGATTGGTGCGCCAAAAACTGACGACGCGCCAAAAACTGAAGATACGCTGAAGGCGGGGACGCGCTAAGTCCCCGCCCTACTCACCGAAACCTACCAACGCAGGCATCCCCCCAACGCAGGTAAAACCCTACTGGTGCAAATCGTCGATGATCGTGTTGAACGTCTTCGACGGTCGCATCACCGCGTTCACCTTGTCATCCGACGGCCAGTAGTAGCCGCCCAGATCGACCTCGGAACCCTGCACAGAGAGCAGCTCCTCCGCGATCTGATCCTTCTTCTCGTCGAGAGCGTCGGCAATCGGCTTGAATGCAGCAGCCAAATCGGAATCGTCGGTCTGCTGAGCCAACGCCTTCGCCCACCCCAACGCGAGGTAGAAGTGCGAGCCGCGGTTATCGATCTCGTTGACCTTACGCGATGGGGAATGCCCCTCTTCCAGCACACTCTCGGTGGCCTTATCCAGCGCATCGGCAAGGATCCCGGCGCGATCGTTCCCGTCCTTACGGGCGAAGAAGCGGAACGACTCCGCCAGGGCAAGGAACTCACCCAGCGAGTCCCAACGCAGGTGGTTCTCCTCTTGCAGCTGCTGCACGTGCTTTGGCGCGGATCCGCCCGCACCGGTTTCGAAGAGCCCGCCACCAGCGATCAGCGGAACCACAGACAGCATCTTTGCCGACGTGCCCAGCTCCATGATGGGGAAGAGGTCGGTCAGGTAATCACGCAGCACGTTGCCGGTGACAGAGATGGTGTCCTCGCCCTTGCGGATGCGGTCGATCGAGTACTTCGTGGCGGCGACGGGATCCATGATCTGGATGTCCAGACCATCGGTGTCCTCGTCCTTCAGGTATTCCTCGACCTTGGCACGCACGTTGTTGTCGTGCGCGCGCTCCGGGTCGAGCCAGAACACGGCCGGCATTCCCGACAGGCGTGCGCGCTCAACGGCCAGGCCGACCCAGTTGCGCACCGGGATGTCCTTCGTCTGGCAGGCGCGCCAAATGTCGTTGGCCTCGACGTCGTGCTCCATTAGCACGGTGCCGGACTTGTCGACGACCTGCACTTTGCCGTCGGTTGGCATCACGAACGTCTTGTCGTGCGAACCGTATTCTTCCGCCTTCTGAGCCATGAGCCCGACGTTCGGCACGGTGCCCATCGTCGTCGGATCGAAGGCACCATTCTCGCGGCAGTCGTCGATAACGGCCTGGTAAACACCGGCATATGACGAATCCGGAATGACCGCCAAGGTGTCTTGTTCTTTGTCATCGGCGTTCCACATGTGGCCCGAGGTGCGGATCATCGCGGGCATGGAGGCGTCGATAATGACATCCGACGGGACATGAAGGTTCGTGATGCCCTTGTGGGAGTTCACCATTGCCAGGGCAGCGTTGTCCTTCAGGGCCTGGTCGAACGCGTCCTTAATCTCGTCGCCGTTGTCCAGATCCGACAGGCCCTCGAGAATGGCGCCTAAACCGTTTTCGCCATTGAGGCCGGCGGCAAGCAGTTCTTCGCCGTACTTGTCGAAAACATCATGGAAGTAGGCGCGGACCACGTGACCGAAGATGACGGGATCCGACACCTTCATCATGGTTGCCTTCAAGTGGACGGAGAACAGCACACCCTCTGCCTTCGCGCGGCTGACCTGGGCACGGAGGAACGTGTCCAGCGCCTTCGCGCTCAGCACGGTGCCGTCGACAATCTCGCCCTTGAGAACGGGGAGGGATTCCTTAAGTACAGTGGTTTCGCCGTTCGGGGCGACCAGCTGAATCCGCAGCTCGTCGTCGTTCTCAAGAACCACCGACTGCTCATTGTGCCGGAAATCGTCTGACTCCATCGTCGACACGTTGGTCTTGGAGTCCTTGCTCCATTCGCCCATCGTGTGCGGGTGCTTGCGGGCGAAGTTCTTCACGGCCTTCGGCGCGCGACGGTCCGAGTTGCCCTCACGCAAAACGGGGTTAACGGCAGAGCCCTTGACCGAGTCGTAGCGGGCGCGAGCGTCGCGTTCCTCGTCCGTCGACGGCTCCTCGGGGTAATCCGGGAGCTCGTATCCAGCGGCCTGAAGCTCCTTAATCGTCGCCTTCAACTGGGGTACCGACGCCGAAATGTTCGGCAGCTTCACAATATTTGCGTCCGGGGTCTTTGCCAGCGCACCCAGTTCGGCCAGCGCATCATTGACCCGCTGGTCCTCCGGCAGCACATCATTGAACGCCGCCAACGTGCGCGCCGCCAATGAAATATCCCGGGTTTCGACGTCGACACCGGCGGTTGACGCAAACGCTTCCACCACTGGCTTCAACGAATACGTTGCCATCAAAGGCGCTTCATCGGTACGGGTGTAGATAATTGTTCCCATGGTGGGGCAAAACTCCCTTACTCGCTAAATATTGTTCAGGATTATGCGTGCTGTGCGTTCCGAGGCCGATGTCCTGGTGAGATTACTGCCGACGGTGTGCAGATGGTGCGATCTGCATCTGATGTGCATATACAGCGTTGATCTGCGGATTCAAGCAGTGCGTCATCACCTAGACAAGGCCTGGGTAGCAAAGCTATCAACATAGCGGATACTTCCTTTTTCTAGAGTACGTGACGACGCCACAAATGCGACTCCACGGTGTGACGCACCCCCACAGACGGGGCGACGATACGCTCGTCGAGGAGGTGGGGATGTGACGGTTGATCCCCGCAGCTGGGGCTGGAGGGCGATGGGCGTGCCTACCTGGCTGGAGCGGGGTCCCCTAGGGTGCTATTCCCCGCGCGAAGGTGTCCAGTAACCATGTGGAAAAGCCCGGTTCGAGTTGCTCCAACGTGGCTGGAAGAGGCCTGCTCAGAAGGCCCACTCCCATTTGGAACTGTGCCGGACTGATTTCCGGGCGAACCAGCCCAGCGTTTTTAGCGCGATTCAGGACGGGTTCCACCTGACTCAAAGCCTTCGTGCGTAAAGCTGTAATCCGGTCATAAAGTTCGGGCGACACGGCGATCTTTTCAGCTATTTGTGCCACCAAAGCGCCCATTCGGAGATCGTAATCGTCGGCAATGAAAGCTGACCATGTAGTGGCTGGATCTTCATCCCAGGACGGCGCGTCAACGTACTGATCACACACCGATTTGAACCGGGCCACCATTTCTTCGGCGACGCCTACAAAGAGGTCCTCGCGTGTAGGGAAGTGCCGGTAGAGGGTAGCGATTCCAACCCCAGCATCCTGCGCGATGGATCGCAGTGAAATATCTGGACCGTTGGTGGCAAAACCTTGCCACGCGGCGTCAATGATGGCGGCACGGCTGGCAGTCGCGTCTGCACGCACGATGTTTCTCCTAGTGGTGTGGTCTCAGCGCTTGAAACCGTTGATGGGTTCACATTCTGTCACGTCTGGCGCGTTTGCACCAATCTAAACGGAGCGCTATGCTCCATTTGTATCCGGAGCGCAATGTTCCGTTTATTTGGGTGACCCCTAGGGGCAGAACCTACGGGTCCTACCTACGGGTTAACCACGTTCATGCACGTCAACGGTCACGTCGCACCACACAGACAGCATCGCGGAAAACGACGACGGCCGCGTTGCGCGGCAAAACACATCGAAGAAAAAGAGGAGACCTTATGGCAATGAGCAGTGTTTCCACGGAGGTGACCACCCAGCGCACCTCGGCCACCACCCAGGGCGCTAACACCACCACTGAACACACCACGAACCAGGCACCTAACAACGTCACGAAACAGGCGCCAGAAAACACGTCGAAAACCACTGAACACACGTCGAGCGGAAAAGTAGTGGGTATTGTGCTCGGCCTCGCCGCCGTCGTCACACTCATGCTGCTGTCCTTCTTGGCGCCGGCAGTGAATTCCGGCGCGAAAGACCTACCGCTCGCCGTCAGCGGGCCAGATCAGGCGGTTACCCAGCTCACGCAAAACATGGAGCACAACCAGCCTGGGGTTTTCGAGATCAAGCATGTTGACGACGCCACACAGGCCGTCCACGACCGCGAGGCCATCGGAGGCATTGCTCTGGGGCAGCCGACGGCAGGGCCGAACGGCACCCCTGTTCCCACTGCCGAGGTGATCACTGCGACAGGTGCCGGAACTACATATCTCCAGGTCATGAATGGGGTTACCCAAGCGCTCACGGCGCAAGGTGCCCAGGTCACCACCACAGATGTCGCCCCGCCAGCTTCCGGCGATGAACACGGAACCGCCTTCGCCACCCTGGCACTCCCGATGGCGTTTGGCGGCATGATCTCCGCAGTCGTCTTGTCCACCCAGGTCCGCGGAGGGCGCACCCGTCGATTCGTCGCCTGCGGGGCGTTCGCCATCATCGCCGGCTTCATCTTGGCCGCTGTGATGCGCTTCGGTTTCGACGTCGTCGACGGGAGTTATTGGGAAATCGTGGGCACATTATCGCTGGCCATCGTCGGTGTGTCGATGTTCGTCCTCGGCATGGAGTCCAAATTCGGCTACGCGGGATTAGGCATCGGCGCTGTGTTCGTCATGTTCCTGTCGAACCCGCTTTCCGGCATGCAAACAGGCCCCGATTGGCTGCCGTCACCATGGGGCACCATCGGGCAATTCCTCCCCTTAGGCGCTGCCGGCTCAGCGCTACGATCTGTCGGATTTTTCGGCGGCGCGGGGTGGGGTATCCACGGCCTCGTGCTGGCCTGCTGGGCTTTGCTAGGAATTGCGCTCGCCGGTTGGTCTGCGTGGACGGCCTCGAGGCGGAGTCACTGATCGATCACCAGGAATCCAAAACCGTAGCGGTGCCTCTTTGTTCTTCGAGATCCCGATCCGCGGGCCCGTGACATAAGGGACAATGTCGTCCTCAGCGCGGGCACGGCTTAGCCGCAGTTCCGGAGCTTCGGGATTGCCGACGTCGGTTCGTGCCCCGCCATCATCGACGACGATGGGCATCCCGTCGAGATGAAGATCTAGGCCCAGCGCGGACCCCACATTCCCCGGCCCACGGGCGAGCCCATCGTCCTCGGGGCGGTCGCCTCGTCGGGATCGAACGACGTCATAACCATCAATCACGCGCCCGGCCCGCAGCAACAGTCCCGACGCGATGCCTTCGGGGCAGCACACCACATTGCCCGCACGATGAATGCCGTAGCTGGCATAAACGTAAAGGTGCAGCGGTGGGCCGAACATCGTCGCGCAGCGTGGCGTCGGCCCCCGAGAAGCATGTGATGCGGGATCGGCCTCTCCCAAATACGCCTCGACCTCAGTAATCATCAGCGCGACCGGGCCGCGGCGAAGCGTCGACCCCAA
>NZ_JAUMTY010000007.1:10534-14030 GCF_030530965.1 Corynebacterium sp.
CCAGCGACGGGCACCGGCACCCAGGTGGACGCCACCGTCACGACCGCCCCAATCGGAATCACGGTCCGCACAATTCGCGGAGTCCCAGGGTACGCGACCGCCCAAATCGCGAGGATGAAAACAGCCACCGGCACAGTCACCGTCAACGACACAGCGACATAGGAAAGCTCCGACGAGCCGGTGACATAGTCCACGAGCGCCTCGATCCCCGCCGAGAACGCGCCAGCCGACGCGAAAATCAGGTAGTGTGCATAACCCCACCGGACAGACAACAGAATCGACGAGTTCGATAGGCGCTCCGTATGCCGGGGATAAAAGTAGATCCACCAAATGCCCGCGCTGATCACGATGGTCATGATCGACACATCGATCAGCTGGCCAATGTGCTCGCCCTCGTCGAGCGCCTCGATAATCGCATTGGCCGAACCCAGCAGCGACTCACCTAAAACAATGATGGTGAACAGGCCGTACCGCTCCGCAATATGCTCCCGGTGCCACGGCGTACCACCCGTGACCTCGGCAACCAGGGGAACCGACAATTCCACGAGGACGAAAAACACGAAAATCCACAGGGGAATGTGTCCCGACGTGACCACCGCCGCGATCACCCACAACACCTGCGCTGACAAAATACCGATGGCGTAGATCAACGCCGAACGGCCTTCCCGCCCCTTAGCGCGTGAAGCCCGAAGCCACTGTGCTCCCATGGCCACGCGCATGATGACATAGCCGATGGCCATGATGCTGAAATTACGGTCTTCAAACACGTCGCCGATCCCGGCGGTGAGAACCAGCACGCCCGCCATCTGCACGAATGTGCTTAAACGGTAGAGCCAGTCGTCGCTATCAAAACTGGTGGCGAACCAGGTGAAGTTCATCCACGCCCACCAAATGGTGAAGAACACCATGAGATATAGGCCAATGCCCTTGCCCGCGTGGCCTTCGGTGAGGGCATGGTGCAACTGCACGCCAGCCGTCGATACGGCAACGACGAAGACCAGGTCGAAGAAGAGCTCAAGAACGGTCGCAGCGCGATGAGGTTGTTCAGGATCGCGTGGGCGCATCGGGGTGAGGTAGAAGCGGGGGCGTCGAGTGTCCTGTGTTCGCACGTCAGATGAGCTCACTGGAAGTCCTTCTGTTAGTGAGGGTGTGTCGGCCGGGCTGGGGGCGTCGGGATGACAGCGTGATGAAGGCGCGAGGTCGTGCCTAAATTCAGGGTCAAGATTACCTGTCGGTCCCGACAAAACCGGACACGGCTTCCTTCACAGAGACGGACGACGTCGGACACAGCCGGTCGGGCCATACAGTCCGACAAAGTCGGACGAAGCCGAGCCAGTCAACCGGGCCAGCCAGCCGACCCATCGCGGCTGCAGCTGAGATACTTCGCCCAGGAGAGCTGAAATTACCCCGCCTCGAAGCCCAACAAAGTAAAACGAATCACACTCCGCACGGGAATGTAATGAATTGTGCAGGGGAAAATGCCCATTTCGCATTGCACGATCGCACACGTATGTGCAAATGTAGGCAACTCGAACGCGACCACAAGGAAACCTCCGGAGACATGACAATGTGTCGCTTCGCCCGTCAATTCCGTCAATTCCGCGTCCGCATAACCCCCTGATTTCGACCGAACGAATACCGACGCAAGACAGACAAATTCACGTTTACACCGACTACATCGACACACGATCACGAGTAGATGACGCACCGACGTCAAGAGAAGAGGAAGTGTGATGCCTGTGGGGAGCCTCATCCGTAGAGCCGTCGACGTTTTTCGCGACTATATGGACGCAGACAACTACATCATTGCGCCACGCGCACTGACCGAGCCCGTCGCCACGGGAGATGCCCATGCACCAGAGGGCATGAAGGCGTCCGACGAGCGTGAATCGGAGCGTGAATTCGGCGACGCATCGGAGGCTCCGCAAGAGCCGTACGCAACGCTGGTCCACCAGTCGCTGAGCATCGACATCGATGACCACCCGCAGGCCCACGGCAACGGATACTCCCTTGACGATGCAGGTGAAGACGAGCACGGCGCTGCCACCCATGGCACCGCAGAGGACAAAGCCGCCCGCAAGGCGGCGAAAGCGCAGCAACGTCGCGATAACCGCGCCCGCCGCGCTCAGGCGCGCAAAGAGGTCGTGGCAAAGAGTACGCAGGCATCCAAGAAGGCCGTTGCAAAGAGCACGCAGGCGTCGAAGAAAGCAGTCGCGAAAACTGCCCACTCGTCCCGTGCCGCTGCAGCAAAGACGGCGCACACCTCGCGTGCCGTCGCAGCGAAAACCGCCCACACCTCTCGCGCCGCTGCTGTGAAAACGGGTCAGGCTTCACGCCACGCCTATAACAGCAGTAAGCAGGTCGTCGTGGAGCGCATGCCAGAGCGCAAACCGATCCCGCGGCAAACCGAAATGGGGTCCCGACGTGCCCTGTTTGCCCTGATCGCGCTCTCGATCGGCGGGTTCGGCATCGGCACCACGGAGTTCGTCTCCATGGGGTTGCTGAAGTACATCGGCGCTGACTACGGCATTTCCGACGGCGCCGCCGGCCGGATCGTTACCGCCTACGCGATGGGCGTCGTCGTCGGAGCGCCGCTGATCACAGCCCTGACCGGCAAAATCCCACGTCGGCGGCTCCTCCTCCTGTTGATGGGGGCGTTCACCGTCGGCAATGGTTTGAGTGTGTTTGCCCCGAACTATCCCTGCCTGATAGCCGCTCGGTTTATCGCGGGTATTCCGCATGGTGCTTTCTTCGGGGTGTCGTCGCTGGTTGCGGTGTCGCTGTCCAAGCCTGGTAAGCGAGGCCAAGCAATCGCCATCGTGAACCTGGGGTTGCCGATCGCGACGTTGATCGGTGTGCCGCTTGCGCAGGCGATCGGCCAGGCCATGAGCTGGCATTATGCGTACGCCATGGTGTCGCTGATCGGGCTAGTCACCTTGGTCTCGATTTGGATCGCGCTGCCGCACATGACCCTCATGCTCACGACGAACCCGTTGACCGAGCTCAGCGCGCTGATTAAGCCGCAGGTTCTGCTCACCTTGCTCATGGGCACTGTCGGATTTGGTGGCATGTTCGCCGTCTACACCTACATTTCGTGGACGATGACGGAAGTCGCTGGTCTGCCGGCAAGCCTCATGTGGATCGTGTTGATGTCCTACGGCGTCGGCATGATTATCGGCACCTGGTTCGGCGGAAAACTGGTGGACTACAACCCGGAGCGCGGAATTTTCTTCTCGCTCATCGTGATGATGGTGATTTTGACCGCGTTCTTCTTCACCTCCCACAACCCGTGGCTCGGCACCATCAACTTCGCGCTGATCGGAATGTCAGGATCGCTACTCACCCCGAACCTGCAGTCCCGGCTGATGGACACGGCCGGTGAGGCGCAGACCCTCGCGTCCGCCCTCAACCAGTCCGCGTTGAACCTCGCGAATGCCGGGGGAGCGATGGTCGGCGGCTGGGTCGTGTCCGCCGGGTTAGGCTACTCCAGTGGTGG
>NZ_JAUMTY010000007.1:14130-30395 GCF_030530965.1 Corynebacterium sp.
GATGAAGTCGTGTCCAGCGCATCCGCTACGATGTCCGACATGCCTCCCCACAGTGCGCCGATAAAACCCAATGATGACAACACCCCCGGGCACCGCAATTCGTTTGCTGCCTCCGCCGGATCGTTTGCCGACGCTTCGCTGACCGTGGCGTCGATCAACGTGAACGGTATTCGCGCAGCGGTGAAACACCGGTCGGAAGAGAACCTCGGCTTCCATGAGTGGTTAAAGAACGCCAACGTGGATGTTGTGCTCCTCCAAGAGGTGCGGGCGTCGGAAAAGCAGGCCGAGAATGCTCTCAAACCTGCCCTTGACGACGGGTGGTCGCTCACCGTTGCGCCGGCGGCAAGTCGTGGCCGCGCCGGGGTCGGGATTTTGTCGACGTTCCCCGTCGAGGACGTCGAGATTGGTATCCCCGATTTTGAGGACGCTGGCCGCTGGATCGAGGGAACGATTCACGCCGGTGAGGGATTAGGAGACGTGCGCCTCGCCTCTCTGTATCTCCCGAGTGGCGGATGGAACGAAAAGCAGGACGAGAAGTACGCGTTCTTGGACTCGCTTGCTCCCGTGTTGCAGCAGCGGGCCGAGAAGTACGACAAGATGCTCGTCGCCGGGGACTGGAACATTTGTCACCGCCGCGAGGACCTGAAGAGCTGGAAAGGCAACCGCAAGAAAGCGGGCTTCTTGCCTGATGAGCGCGCATTCATGGACTCCATCTTCGGCCCAGGGGCTGGTGTGACGGTCTCTGAAATCAACGACGCCACCGAGGCGCCCAGAGGTGTGACCTTGAGTGATGGGCGACGCCAGGGCAACGCGGGCGCAATCGGTGACTTCTTCGCCTCGAAGGACTACAAGCCGTCCGCGGCGAGTCTGCGAAGCCCGGCAAAGGATCCGAAATGGATCGACGTTCAGCGCTCATTCCACGAGAACGAAGAAGGCCCGTACAGCTGGTACACCTGGCGCGGGCAGGCTTTCGACACGGGCGCTGGGTGGCGTATCGACGTCCACGCGGCGACACGGAGTCTGGCGGATCGGGCGGTCGCTGCCCGTACCGACGTCGCGGATACTTATGATCTTCGCTGGTCGGACCATTCGCCCGTCGTCGTCGGTTTTAAATAGAAATATGTATGTCATGCGCCCGGTATTGAAGGTGTCTGACGGCCGGTTGCAGAAACGCGTGCGGTAAGAAGTACTGTAAACCCCATGGCTAGTGAGAATGAACAACAAAGCGCACAAGAACATAAGGCTCGCGTTGTCTCGGGGTTGCAACCAACGTCAGATTCGTATCACTTAGGTAATTATCTGGGTGCAGTCCGGCAATTCATTAAATTGCAGGACAACTATGACGCTTTTTACTTTATCCCGGATCTTCACGCGATCACCGTGGATCAGGACCCGCAGCAATTGCGCAAGCGTACGTTGTCCGGTGTTGCGCAGTTGTTGGCTTTGGGTATTGACCCCGAACGGTCGACGCTGTTCGTGCAGTCTCACGTCCCCGAGCACGCCCAACTCGGGTGGATCATGACCTGCCTGACCGGTTTCGGTGAGGCCAGCCGCATGACCCAGTTCAAGGACAAGTCGTCGAAGCAGGGGACGGAGCGGACGAGCGCCGGCTTGTTCGCGTACCCCATGTTGATGGCTGCCGACATTCTGCTCTACAAGCCGGAGCTGGTTCCTGTGGGGGAGGATCAGCGCCAGCACATGGAGCTCACCCGAAACTTGGCGCAGCGCTTCAATTCCCGTTTTGGTGAAACATTTGTTGTTCCCGACGGTTTTATTCCGGAGGGTGCGGCGAAGATTTACGATCTCCAGGAACCGACGTCAAAAATGTCGAAGTCCGGGTCGAATCCCAAAGGGATTGTTAATTTGCTCGACGATCCAAAAGTGTCAGCAAAGCGAATCCGTTCGGCTGTCACCGATAATGATGCCGAGATCCGCTACGACCGCGAAAACAAGCCGGGTGTCTCGAACCTCCTTGTTATCCAGGGTGCGCTGACAGATAAGGACCCCAAGGAACTCGCGGCACAATACCAAGAGTCCGGCGTTGGCTATGGCGAATTGAAGAAGGACACGGCGGAAGCCCTTGAAGCCTTCACCACTCCGCTGAAAGCCCGCTACGAAGAATTCATGTCTGATCGGGCGCAATTGGAGAAAATTCTTGCCGACGGCGCAGAGCGTGCCCGCTATGAAGCACACAAAACTTTGCGTAAAGTGCATAAGAAAATTGGGTTTTTGCCAGAAAGCAAATAACCCTAAGAGACAATACGAGAGAACAATACGAAGCGGAGTCAGCCGCATTTTTGGCTGAATCACAAGCTGAAACCATAAAGGAAGGGCTATTGTGGCTCCAGCGAAAAACGCGGCAGACAAAAATACCGGGCGTGCCGACGAATACACCGGCATGGAACGTTCGCACGACGACGAACTGAGCAAAATGGAAAAGGCCCGGCTGCGGTTCCCGTGGTTCGACCACCTCATGCGCATGCAAGACCGCTATAGCGAACAAGGCGGCAACCACTTTGCGGCGGGGATCACGTATTTCTCCGTTCTCTCCCTCATCCCCATCATGTTGATTGTCTTCGCCGGGTTCGGTTTCGTTCTGGCGGGGAACGACGCTGCCATGGACAAAGTTGAGCAGCAGATCTTGGATCTGGGCACCAGCGGGCTCAAGGACACGCTGCAAACACTGGTGGATACAGCCGTTGAACGCCGCAGCTCCATCGGTGTTATTGGTCTCTTGACTGCACTCTGGACCGGCCTCGGCTGGATGGGCAACCTTCGCCTTGGTGTCTCGGAGATGTGGAAGGTGAAGATCACCCCGGACAATTTCGTGAAGGGGAAGCTGTCAGATCTTATCGGCCTGATCGGGCTGTTGGTTGCCTTTGTGGCGGCCTTTGTCGTGACCGCTATTGGCTCATCAAGCCTGACCAAGAAATTCCTGGAATACATTGAGCTGGATTCAGTACCGGGAATTCATTTTGTGACGTGGTTGGTTGCATTCATTGTTGGTTTGCTCGCCAACTATATTGTGTTTGTTTGGCTGCTGAAATTCCTGCCGAGGGAAAAAGTGCCGTGGAAATCGGTGCTTCAGGCGGCCGTTATCGGTGCAGTGGCGTTTGAGTTGATCAAGCAGTTCGGTGCGGTATTCATTTCTGCCACGATGAACAATCCCGCGGCCGCCGCATTCGGGCCGGTCATCGCCATCATGGTTCTCTTCTACCTGATTTGGCGCGTTGTGCTCTATTGCTCGGCGTGGGCCGCCACGACTCAAGAATCTCGAAAAGTTGTTGACGTTCACACCCCGCCGCCTGCGGTTATTTCTATCCGTGGGGCAGAGGTTGATGAAGAATCATCGACGACGAAGAAAGCCGGTTTGGTTGGCGTTGGTGCCCTGGTTGGGGCTCTGACAGTTGGTTCGGCGATGCGGAAAGCGCGCGGTAACAAGAAGAACGACGCGTAGGGAAGCGGGTACGACACTTATAGAGCCATATACGCCTGCGGGGCGCGATGATTATGACCATCGCGCCCCGCAGAACTGATTATCGGGTGATATCACTGCAGTAGTTAGCCGGTGGCGTTACTGCAGTATCGCGCCGTTATTACTGCACAGTGTTTTACTGTGCTTGTGCTGGGCCCTGGTGGGCAACGCTCGGAGCTCCGAGCTGTGTACCAGTGTTGATGAGCACTTGGTCGAACTGATTGACCGTGGATACGACAGCCTGACGGGCCAGTTTGGCGGCTCCCGGGGCAACGTTCTGGGCAGCTCCGACAGCCGTTGCGAACTGGTTGCCGGCTACCTGCGCTGCGTCGGAAACATGGTGGATGACTTCGTTTGCCTGAGCTGCTTCGGCATCAATCGATGCCTGCTTCCGTGCAGCGCTATTATCGACGGATGCGTGCGCACCATCAGCGACACCATCGATTGTTTGGTTAGCCACAGAGACAGCGTTGTCGACGGCGGAGCCAGCAGCATTGTGGACGGCAAGTTGCGCACCAGCGAAGTCGTTGGAGGCAGCGGCTGTCCGTTGCGTGACAGTATCCGCGATACGTGCGCCGACCGGATTGTGGTGAGCCTCTGACTGCTCGCGCACCGAGTTCGCTGTGGACGCAATGCGCGTGGCAGTATCAGCGTTCGCCTGAGCTATAGTGTCATAGGTGCCGGTCAGAGAGTCGTAAACCGGCGTGACAACAGTCCCGACGGACTCTTTAGCGTGGCCGTGAATAGCGTCGATACGATCATTTTTTCGTGCGGCTTGCGCAGCATTAGCTGCAGATTCCTTAGCAGCTTCAGCCTTGACTAGCCGGTGAGCGTCGTGGTGAACACCGTCAATAGCCGACGCAAGTGCCGTGTCAGCAGGGTGCTCAGGCATCGACGTGGGGTGCGCCATAGCCACATTAGCGCCACCCAGCACCAAGGCTGTGGACGCCATGATGGCTACTGACGAAGCCGCTACGCGACGCGTCCGAGTGGAGACGCCGTGATGACCAGGAGTGGCGGTTTCACAAGGGGACAATGATTTCGTATCCATACCTGACAACTTAATCACTGCGACGTTTCAACGTAAACAGAATGCTCAACTATGTACTAATTGTGATGAAAAAAGAACAAAAATAACGATTTGTTTACGATGTGTGAATCTCGGATATGAGCGCAATTTTTACTTCCGACGGCGCCCGCGCCGAACACTCCAGATCGCGCCGGCAATAACGAGCACGGCAATTCCAGCCGTGATACCAAACGCCTTCGGGTGTCGGCGCAGCTCGTTTCCCCTATGGGATGCGGACTGGTCCTCGGTCACGGTATGGTCAGCAAACTCACCATCTTTCTTCCCCGCTTTCTCGGCAGCAGGGGAGCCGACCAGATACCCCACGGAGTCGTGAACGGGCCACGCCGCGTCAAGAAGCCTCGTGGCTTGATCCCACCCTTTTCCGGCAGCGTTGGTGGCGTTCAGCTCGATGACCGCTAGTTTCCGCCCGTTACGCTCTGCGCCACCGGAATACGTGTGGCGGGCGTCGTCGGTAAACCCGGTTTTCCCACCAAAAGCCCCTTCATAGTTAAAGAGCATCTCATTGTCGTTAGAGATTTGGAAACCAGGATTATCTGGATAGCCGGGAAAATCAACGAGTTTCGTATTGACTATTTCGTTAAACGTCTTGTTGTGAAACGCTTCGCGGTACAGCAGCGCCAAATCGTAGGCGGATGTTTGTAGCCCCGGCGCGTCGAGCCCCGAATACGACGTCACCCGCGTGTCCTGCGTACCCAACCCCTCGGCCCGTTTTTGCAAGTCAGCCAGGACTTTTTTCTCCCCACCTAAGGTGCGCATGAGCAGATGAGCACAGTCATTACCGGACCGCATGAGCAGCCCCTGCAACGCCTGCCTCACCGTATATTTCCCGTCCGGACCAATTCCAGCGCGAGAGCCCTCCATATTGGCATCCTCTTGCGTCGCTTTGAGCACCTTGTCCAGCGGTAAACGATCAATGGCTTCGCGAGCTAACAACACTTTAAAAATGGAGGCCGGCCGGTACCGCCCATGTGGGTCCTTGGCGGCAATAACATCGCCCGAGTCGACGTCGTAAATAAGCCATGATCCGACAGTGAGTCGCTCGGGAACCTTAAACCCCTCCGGAACAATGACGCCGCAGGACTGCAGTTTTTTGCCGCCCTCGGGGTCCGTGTTGACCGGCATGGGGGTGGGGCTGGTGCCACCGGGTTGGACCGTTTCGGACTCATCGACGGCCGGGGGAGTGTGTTCCCGGAAGGGACAAGACTCGGTGTGGAGAGTCGGATCGTCGGGTAGTGGCTGGTCAGGGGGTACTTCGACGGGGATCCAGTTCGGGTCAATCGGACGAGTTGGGGTGGTCTCATCCTGGGCTAACATCGACACCGAGGGTGCCGACGCCGCAGGCGGGGTTGCCGCTGCTGGCGGTGTGGCCAATCCCGTCCCCGGCATAAACGGGGTGAAGCCCAGTGCGATGCTCACCGTGCTGGCCACGATGGCTCGCCGGAGAGTGGTCGGCGATTGTACGGGCCGCTGGTGTGCGGACCGTTGAGGGTGGGGAGCAAAGCGCTGGGAAGTCATAATCTAGCATCTTAGGAAAACTAGGCCCTGAATATATGTGACACTTCGGAGTGCAGCCAGGTTGCGGCAATGTTGTGGCCTCGACGGCATGTCCTATCCATCGGCTAGCCTGAACCCTATGGCAATGAACGCGCAGAAATCACCGTATTCCGCCAGCATGGGGCCGCGCCCATCGATTAGTCCGGATCACAAAACTCTCGATCGCGACACGGTCGCCCAGCTGCCCAAGGTGGAGCTTCACGACCACATCGATGGTGGTCTGAGGCCTTCCACGCTGCTCGACCTTGCTCAGCAGTCTGGCTACTCCGGGTTACCCGACAGCATCATGTCTCAGCCCGAGGACGCGCGCGCTGACGCATTAGCGGAGTGGTTCCGCACGTCCGCCGAATCGGGGGATCTCCCCTCGTACCTGCAATTATTCGCCCACACCACCGCTGTCATGCAAACGGCCGGCGCTATCGAGCGCGTGACCCGCGAAGCCGTCGAAGACCTTGCTCGCGATGGCGTTGTGTATGCGGAACTCCGTTTCGCGCCGGAACAGCACCAGGAGCAGGGGTTAGATCTTCATTATATTGTCGACGCCGCGATCGCCGGTGTTCGGGCTGGTGAACAGAGTGCTGCCGCGGAGGGTAATCCGATTGTCGCGCGGCTCATTCTGTGCGCGATGAGGAATAACAATCGGTCCACGGAGATCGCGCGCCTCGTCGTCGATAATGCGGGTGATGGGTCCGGATATGTTGTCGGCTTTGATTTGGCAGGCCCGGAAGAAGGGTTCTCGGTCCGTGAGCATGCTGAAGCATTGGAGCTGCTCCGTGAAAACCTCGTTCCGTTCACGATCCACGCGGGCGAAGCGGACGGAGTGGGGTCGATGAAGGACGCATTAGCCCTGGGTGCGTCGCGTATCGGACATGGTGCTCGCATTTACGAAGATTTCGGCGCTTCCCTCGACGGGATCGAATTGGGCCCTGTGGCTGCTCGAGTTCGTGACCGCACTGTTGCCTTGGAACTGTGCCCGACGTCGAACCGTCAGACCGGACTGGTTGACTCGATGGAGGATCACCCCTTGTCGCTTTTGTATGAGCTGGGTTTTACCTGCACCGTGAACACAGATAACCGGACAGTGTCCGGCACGACGATGACCGACGAGATGCTGCTGCTCGGCGAGTATTTTGACTTCGGTTACGACGAGCTGCTGCATCTGACCCTGAACGCGATGGATGCAGCATTCCTCCCCCTGCCGGATCGGCAGCGCCTGGCTAGAGATCTGATCATTCCGGCGTATGAGGAACTGGTTGGTGATCCTGATATGAGGGGCACTAGCCGAAACGACGGCTCCAGCCAACACGACGATGGTGCTGACGAGCACGATCCTGAGGGGCACTCGCATGGCCACGCTCATGGAGCCCACAGGCATAACCACTCGGGCGCGGGCATATTGAATATCGATCTGGGTGATTTAGGCCTTGATGACATTGACGGACTCGCCGGTCTGGACGGATTGGATTTAGGCGATCTCGGTTCAGATAAGCCCGAGTAATCGTGACAAACGCGAGTAACACGCGCGAATAACGAAGCCGAAGCGAGCTACAGGGCGCGGGGCAAAAGGGGGTAAAAAGTGACGCTAACCGGTCACAGCTATCCCTGTTCAGATTATCTGAATCGTTCAACACCAGCAGAAACAGATTTGACCACCCCCACTGAGGAGGGTGAAATAGCGAGATTGATCAGACATGTCCGTTATTCGCAGCCGCGGGTGACGGGATCTAACCAGTGACACTCATAAGGATCGGGATACCTGTGCACCACCGTGTCTCTTACACCGTTCGACGGTGTGCCGTCGCCCTCGTGGTTGGGGCCGTAGCTGTTGCGGGCGCGGCATGCTCGTCCACCGGCGGAGCGCCCCGGAGTTCCGGAAGCTCCGGCGGGGGAGGAACCGTCGATACTCCCCGTATGACGGTGGCGATGGTCACCCACGGTGCGCCCGGGGATACCTTCTGGGACCTCGTGCGAAAAGGTGCCGAGGACGCCGCGAAAAAAGATAACGTTGACTTCCGGTATTCCTCCGACCCTCAAGCGCCGAACCAGGCCAACCTGGTCCAGAACGCGATCGACTCCAAGGTGGATGGGATCGCTGTCACCATGCCGAACCCAGAGGCCATCGGGCCCGTCGCCAAGAAGGCCGACGATGCGAAGATTCCGGCAGTCGGGTTGAACGCCGGGATGGACGTCTGGCAGAAGTACGGGCTCAAGGGGTTCTTCGGCCAGGACGAGAAAGTCGCCGGGGAAGCTGTGGGCGACAAGCTCAAAGAACAAGGTGCCCGGCACACCTTGTGCGTCATTCACGAGCAAGGCAATTCCAGCCAGGAAGCCCGCTGCGGTGGCATTAAAGACAAAGTGAGTACGGAGATCCTCTACGTCAACGGGCAAGATTTGCCCTCGGCGCAGGCTACCATCGAATCGAAACTCGCGCAGGATCACAGCATTGACTGGGTGATGGGGCTGGTTGCGCCGGTCGCCCTCCGCGCGGTGGATGCAGCTCGCGACGCAGGGTCGCAGGCCAAAATCGCCACCTTTGACACCAATGCGGAACTAGTCAACGCCATTAAATCGGGCAACGTTCAATTCGCCGTGGACCAGCAACCGTATTTGCAGGGATACATGGCCGTGGACTCGTTGTGGCTGCACAAACGCAACGGGACATCGATCGGAGGCGGCCGTCCGGTGTACTCGGGGCCATCCTTCGTTGATTCCTCCAACGTGGATTCCATTGCGGATGCTGCTAAGGAGGGTCTGCGATGACGACAGCGTCTGAATCTGTGCCGGCCACTGAATCCGCACCGACGTCTGAATCGTCCGTACCGACGCGTCGGCCCCTATGGCAGCGAACCCTCATGAGGCCGGAAGCAGCCTCCATCTTGGGTGCTGTCATTGTCTTCGCCTTATTCATGGCGGTCGCACCGTCATTCCGTTCCTTCGCCGCATTCTCGACGGTCCTCTATGCGTCGTCGACCATCGGCATCATGTCCTTGGCCGTCGGCTTACTCATGATCGGCGGCGAGTTCGACCTATCCTCCGGTGTGGCCGTCACCACGGGCGCGTTGGCCGCCACGATGATGAACTACAACTGGCACCTCAACTCATGGACCGGCGTGGTGTTGTCACTGCTGATCGCCGTGGCGATCGGCACGTTCAACGGTGTGTTGGTGATGAAGACGGGGCTAGACAGCTTCCTCATCACTCTGGCCAGCTTCCTCATGCTTCAGGGCCTCAACTTGGCGATCACTAAGTGGGTCACCAACGCGGTCTCGACGCCGTCGATCTCGGACATGCAGGGTTTCGGCAGCGCCAAAGACGTATTTGCGTCGTCCATCACCATCGGCTCGGTGTCGGTGAAGATCACGGTGCTGTGGTGGCTCGTCTTCGTCGCCATCGCGACCTACGTCCTGTATTCCACTCGTTTCGGCAACTGGATTTTCGCCGTCGGTGGCGACCACAACTCCGCCCGCGCACAAGGCATCCCCGTGACCCGGGTCAAAGTGCTCCTTTTCATCGGGGTGTCGGTCGCTGCGTGGTTCGTCGGCATGCACACGCTCTTCGCCTTCGACTCCGTCCAGGCAGGGCAGGGCGTCGGCAATGAGTTTTTGTACATTATCGGCGCCGTCATCGGTGGGGTGTCGATGAAGGGTGGAAAAGGAACCGCGATCGGCACGGCAATCGGCGCTTTCATTTTCGGCATGATCAACCAGGGCATTGTGTACGCGGGCTGGAACCCCGATTGGTTCAAGTTCTTCCTCGGGGCCATGCTGTTGCTGGCGGTGCTGTCGAACCGAGCCATGGAGAAAAGGAACAGCACACGATGACTGATACCGCGATGACACCACCCGCAACCCTGCCGCCGTCGGCCGAGTCACGGACCCCGATTCTCGCGCTTGACGACGTCACCAAGGCCTATGGGACGCATGTCGCGCTCTCGCACATGACGCTGTCTGTCTATGCCGGCGAGGTGACCTGCGTGCTAGGCGACAATGGCGCTGGCAAGTCGACGCTCATCAAGACGCTATCGGGCCTGCACAAACCCACCGAGGGGCGCGTTCTTATCGACGGCGAGACCGTTGCGCTGAAGTCCCCAAAGGACGCGATCGCCCGCGGCATTTCCACCGTCTTCCAGGATTTAGCGGTGGTGCCGGATATGCCGGTGTGGCGCAATTTCTACCTCGGGCACGAGGTGGTTCGCGGACCGAATTGGCTGGGCATGGTTGCTCCCTTGGACGCGGAGCACATGAAAAAAACCACCGACAGCGCTCTAAAGTCGATGGGGATTGATCTTCCCGACGTGACGGTCCCGATTTCGACGTTGTCCGGTGGGCAGCGCCAAGTTGTGGCAATCGCCCGAGCGGTTCACTTTGGGGCGCGCGCGATCATTCTGGATGAGCCGACTGCCGCGCTGGGCGTCAAGCAATCGGGCATGGTGCTGCGATTTGTTCAGCAGGCGAAAGAACGGGGACTCGGCGTTATCTTGATCACCCACAATCCTCACCACGCCTATTTGGTGGGGGACCACTTTGTGCTGTTGGGGCACGGCCGCATGCAGTTAGATGCGGGCCGTCAGGACATCACGTTGGAGCAGCTCACCGCGCAAATGGCTGGCGGTGAGGAGCTCGAATCCCTATCCCACGAGCTTGGGCAGGTCCGCGCCTAGTCCGCGCGTGGGTTTTAGGCTCGTGCCTAGGACTTGCTGAACCGCTCGCTCAGCGTTTCCTCCAGACGACGCCATCCGTCGGCCTCGGTGTCATACGGCGCCGAGGGGAGGTAATTCGACGACGTCCCCAGCATGTACGAGATGTATTCTTGCAGCTCGGGCACCGCGAGGAGCACGGAGTTCACGGCGTCGTCCTCTGCCCAGTCGGAAGCGTCGGCAATGACCTCGTAGGCCTGGCCGAGCTGGTCGGTGTCGACGGCATTGGGCCCTTTGGCGATGGACTCCGCCAAGTTAGTGAAGACGTAGTTGTTCGTGGGGTGAGTCTCTACCTTGAGCTCACCGACGTTGGCTTTGTCGACAAGTTCTCCCCAGGCGGAAAACGTCGCCAGGTCGTGGTCTTTATGGTCGACGATCCAGCGGCTGAGAGCGCGCCCGGACGTGAACGTGTAAATCTGGCCGAACTTGCCGAGGAACACCGGGCGGTCGTTGATGTAGCACCGAAGGGTGTAGAGAGTGCGCCCATTCATCACGATAGTGATCGGATCAATACCGACCGACGCCCAAATGGTGGAGTCATAGGGGTCGGTGGCCGGCGTGGAGCTGGCCTCATCGTTCTCGGCCCGTGATGCTCGCTCCGCGGCCACCTCTTTTTCGTGGTCCTCGCGTGCAGCAATAGCGTCGTCGATGCTGCGCTGGGCATTGTTGATGGAATCGGTGGGGTTGTTCCCGGGGATGGCGGGAGTGACGAAGACGGGAGCGGTACGCCGTGTATTCGCGCCAGCATTGCCTGCCGTGTCGCCGGTCGAAGCGCCGACGGGGACGCTTGTTCTGGTAGACGAGACGTTGGCAGCATCGCCGGACGCGCCAGCGGTGTCGTCGTTGACGGCCCCGTCGTCGAAGCCACCGTCGTTCACGGCTTCGTTGTCGAGGGCGTCGAGGACAGGGCCCCAGTTGGAAAGAATCGTTTGGCCGATGGCAGACCATTCGCCATTACCGTCGTCGCCAGTAAAGTGCTCAGCTCCGCGGCTGAGGTTGGAGAGCAGCGAGTAGCTGTTGAAGAACCCGTTGATGCGGTCGATTCCGCATACCCGGCCGAGGGAGCGTGCCATAGCTAGGTTTCGCTCGACTTTGTCGACGGAGGCGTAGCTGGGTTTTTCTGCCAGCATGGCGGGAACGGCGACCAAGTCGTAGACGTGGCGGGGCGTGGGGACAGCCTGTGATTCCGCGTCCTTATGAAGGAATGCGCGCCACTTGGGGTGCTCGGCGAGGTCGATGGGTGCGCCGGAGTTGATATACGCCAAGAGTTCGGCGGGTGAGGTGAAGAAGTAGAGGCTATCGTCTGATCCGAGAAACGCCTGCCATTCTTCACCGTTCTCTTTCCAGGACGGTGCCCATAGGGTGTAGTACGTTCCGCTGGTCAGTTCCAGTTGGACTGGGATTATGCTCTCGGTGGCCATGACCCCTCATCGTAGCGTGCTTTATCGTTAGTGCTAACAGGTTGGGTGCGTTAGTGCCGGCAGTTACCCCGTGGGCCGGTAGAAGCCGAGGAAGTTCATCCCCATGTTGGTGGTCCGCAGCGGCGAGGTTTGGACGGGATCACCTGCTTCTATCATCATGCCGTCGCCGACGTACATCGCGACGTGCCCGTCCCACACCACAAGATCACCGGGAAGAAGTTGGTCTTGAGTGACCTGCGTGCCGACGGTTTGCGCCTCAGCAAGCCGCGGAATATCCACTCCTGCTTGGGCATAAGCCCAGTGTGTGAGCCCCGAGCAGTCAAGGCCGACGCCGGGTGTGTTTCCTCCCCACTGGTATGGGGTTCCGATGGCACTGCGTGCGGCTTCCACCGCTCGTAGTGCTTGGGGTGAGGCTCCGCTGGCCGACGCATGAGACGCTGGCGGTGGTGCAGCAGGTGGGGCCGAAACGGCAGGTGGTTGGGCGACCGGTGCTTGGTTGCCCGGCGCGGGAGCGACGGCCGGTCCCGGTGTAGGCGCTGCCGCCCCCGATGATCCAGTCGCCCCCGGTGATCCGGCCGCCACATCATTCGCAGAGGTAAGCGCGGGTGGGGCTCCAGCGGGGGTCGTTACCGCTGCCGCCGGCGAATCGGGCGGTATGTCCACCTCGCACTGCGGGAAGGCAGGTGCCGGCTCCTCCAATAAGCGCTGAAGTACTGCAACATCGCCCTCGAGTTCAGTGTTAATGCGCTCCGCTGCGGTGTCAGCCTCGTGCCGCGCGTCGGCAGAGGCCTTTTTCAACGCCGGCATGATACCGGTCCCGGGCTTCACAGGGATCGGGCCCAAGAGAATAGGGATGCTCATACTTCCCGTGAGCAGTGACGTCGCGGTCGTGAGATATCGGTTAGCAATCCCGGAGATATCGAGCGCACCTTTGATAATGGTGCTGGCTATGTGGATACTCGCGTGCGACGCGCCCTCGGCCGAGCGTCGGAGCGATTCCGCGCCCTGACCAGCACGATCCAGCCCGTCGTGCCACGCGGCCCCCGCCTCGCCAACCAGCGCACTATCAACAGTCGCCGTGCTCTCTTTCCACGGCCCGGATAGCATCGTGCCGAGTTCGCGTTGCGTGGCGTCGAAAAGCGGGTAGTGGTGAGCGAAATCTGGCAGTGGCGTCTCCGGGGTGATCGGGAGCAGGGACGTGATGTAGTGAACGGTATCTTCAATGAGCGCTGCGGCTTCGGACGACACGGGCGATCCAATAAACGAAGGCATGAGCTATCGTTGCCCTCCTTCGGGGTTACCTGGAATCGTGTTGGTCAGCGTGTTCATACGCACAGCAGCCACCGTGTCAGAATGATCGACGGCATCGGCCAGGGTCCGAGTGCCCTGTGAGATCGATAACAACGATTCGTTGAACTGTCCCAATTCGTGTCTGAGACGATCATGGTTCTGTCCCAGCAACTCGATAGCGCGCTGAAGTGCCGGAATGTGAGGGGAGCACCTGGCAAAACTTGGGGGATTGGCCTCATGACCATCGCGTAGTCGGCTGACAGTATCTGCACAGCTGGCTAGCTGATCGGCGGCGGTGCGTAAAGCGTCAGGTTGGGCGGTAATCGAGCCGGTCTCCATCATTGCTGCGTCCTCCTGTGTATCGGTCGAGCCAGAGGCGGGTGAGGTGCGCCAGGCGTTCCCGCCGGGCTATGTGATATTTCTCGTGTGGTGGGGTTAGACGCATGAGTTTCGTTATGGTTCCCCACAGGTAAGCTGGTTTTTATGGAGATTAGGGTCGTTGATCATCCGTTGGTGTCGTCGAGGCTGACCATCATGCGCGATAAGCGCAGCACAAATGATGTTTTCCGGGCGGCGTTGTCAGATTTAGGCATGATGCTGGTGTACGAAGCCAGCCGAGATCTTTCAGTGGATACCTTCCCCGTATCCACCCCGGTAGACCATGCTGATGGATTCCGCCTGACCGAGCCCCCCATTATCGTTCCGATTATTCGCGCCGGGCTTGGCATGGTGGACCCAGCATTGTCCATGATTCCCGACGCTCAAGTGGGGTTCATCGGCTTGGCTCGTGATGAGACGACGCACAAGCCTGTGCCGTACTTGGAGGCGCTGCCGGATGACCTCTCTGGCCGCCCCGTCTTCCTCGTCGACCCCATGTTGGCGACGGGGGGCTCGCTGCTTCACGCGATCCGCCTGCTGGCCAGCCGGGGTGCGGACGACATCACCTGCATCTGCATGGTGGCCGCCGAACCGGGGGTGCAGGCGCTGAAGGACGCCGATCTCCCAGTCACGCGGTTGGTCACGGCGACGATCGATCCGTCGTTGAATGAGGATGCTTACATTGTCCCTGGTCTAGGCGACGCGGGCGACCGTCTGTATGGTCCCCGAAATATCGATCTGTAGCGATAAGGCCGGTCTGTAGACACTCAGCCTCGACGGCCTACCCCTCTTTGTGGCGTCGGGGGTGTCTGCTTTTAGCCCGAACCAGGGTTATGTGTGGGGTTTAGTTTATTCTGAAAGAGACGAGCTGCGCCTTGACGACGGCCGTAGTGAGCCTCGCGCATGTGACCGTGTGCCGGGTTCGGTCCTTGTCTCTGGGCGCTGAGTATGCCCCTGAAACATCACCACATCGAGGAGCGAACTGGTGGCTAAACGGATCGTGATTATCGGCGGAGGCCCGGCGGGCTATGAAGCCGCATTAGCAGGCGCGAAGTACGGGGCGGAGGTCACGGTCGTTGAGGATCAGGGCATGGGGGGATCGTGCGTCCTGCATGACTGCGTACCGTCGAAAAGCTTTATTGCTGCGACGGGTATTCGCACCGACATGCGCCGGGCGGACGCGATGGGCTTCCACGCAGGGTACGACGGCAAACGGCTGCCGTACGCGGAAGTGAACAAGCGCGTCAAGCACCTGGCTCAGACCCAGTCGGACGATGTGCAGCGGCAGATGATCGCGTCGGAAATTCGCCTGATTCCGGGCACTGCCAGGTTGAACGATTATGAGCCAGGCCGCACCATTCACCGCGTTTTGGTGGAGCAAGCCGATGGTTCAGAAGAAACAATTGAATGTGATCTTGTTCTCTTGGCGACGGGGGCCACGCCTCGTATCCTCCCCGGCGCGAAGCCCGATGGGAACCGCATCCTGACGTGGCGTCAGATTTATGACCTGGAGGAGGTTCCCGAGCACCTCATTGTTGTCGGGTCCGGTGTGACGGGCGCGGAGTTCGTGTCGGCGTTCACCGAGTTGGGGGTAGAGGTCACGATGGTGGCCTCGGGGGATCAGATTCTTCCGCATGAGGATTCCGACGCTGCACGCGTGCTGGAAAATGTGCTGGACGAGCGGGGAGTTCACCTGGTCAAGCGTGGCCGGTGTAAAGCTGTCGAGTACACCGATAACGGGATCAAGGTCATTCTTAACGACGGGCGTGAGGTGGAGGGGTCTCACGCGTTGATGACCGTCGGCTCTGTGCCGAATACGCGTGATCTGGGGCTCGACAAGGTGGGCGTTGATCTGACACGTTCGGGCCACATCAAGGTTGATCGCGTATCCAGGACGTCGGTCCCCGGCATTTATGCGGCGGGGGACTGCACCGATTTGTTCCCGCTGGCGTCCGTCGCCGCAATGCAGGGACGTATCGCTATGTATCACGCTTTGGGTGAGGGCGTCACGCCGATCCGGTTGCGGACGGTGGCGTCGGCAGTGTTTACCCGTCCCGAGCTGGCAACGGTGGGTGTGTCCCAGAAGCAAATTGAATCTGGGGAAGTGTCTGCGCGAATTGAGACCTATTCGCTGAAGGGCAACCCACGTGCCAAGATGCGTTCCCTGAACCACGGTTTTGTCAAGGTTTTTTGCCGCAAGAATTCCGGCATTGTCATTGGTGGTGTGGTGGTCGCCCCGTCCGCGTCTGAGCTGATCTTGCCGATCGCTATTGCGGTGACGAACCGGTTGACCGTGGAGGACTTGAGCCGGACGTTCTCTGTGTACCCGTCGCTCTCTGGTTCGGTGACAGAGGCTGCCCG
>NZ_JAUMTY010000007.1:30495-60765 GCF_030530965.1 Corynebacterium sp.
GCCGGACGTTCTCTGTGTACCCGTCGCTCTCTGGTTCGGTGACAGAGGCTGCCCGCCACTTGGTCGCTCACGACGACTTGGATTAACGACGGTGTTCGGGGCTTTTGCCCTTAGTGACGGTGCCCGCGGGTTCCCGCTAAAAAGACTGCTAAAAAAGGGCCCGCGTTAAACGAGCCCGCGCCACATAAATCGCTGTTAAATCAGCGTGACGGTGAGCCCGAGATAGCCCTCGGCCCATCGTTTGATTGTTCCCTCGGCTTCCTCAACGGCATCGCCGACGGTTTTCTTCTCTGCGTCCGGTTCATTAGGAACGACGCGAGTCGGGTCACCCGCAGGACGAATGGAGAGAGTCGCGTGCGTGGCCTTGGGAGCACTGTGCGCGTCGTCGCTCGAGGCCGCGTTGTCCTCGGCAGGATCCACGATAACGCCGTCGTCGGAAAAGAGGATGGCCTCTGCGAGCATCTCAACCTGAGTTTGTTCACACACGGCCCAAGACAGCGCCGTCCCCGTCAACCATTGATTGCGACGAAGTTCGATGAAGCTCTCATCAATCGTGCTGCCCGAACCGCCACTGTGTGCCGACTTATCGTTGGAATGATCCGCCCAGTCGGCGGCTAACGTCAGCGCGGGGACGTCGTTAATGCGGTCATCGGCGGACAAAGGACGCAGATAAAAGCGGCCACCGTTCAATTGCATGGGTTCCATGAGAATCAATTTTAGGAGCCAGAGGGAAGCCCAGCGTAGCGTCGTCGAGTGACATTGAGCGCACGCTACAACCCAGACCCCTACCGACGCCGGCGGGCAGAGATTCCCTTCGCGGAATTCACCACGGTGTGTGCAAAATCCATGGCAGAACCCATCGCTTCTTGCTGGATCTCCCGACGCCGCTGCTTCTGCTCCAGCTGCAGTTTCCGTCGCTCCAACTCCAGCTCTTCCTTCTGCAGCCTCAGCTGATCGCGCTGCAGACGCTTCGCTTGGCGGATCCGCGACGCGGTGTGCCACGATTCCGGCCCCACCTTCATGATGTAAAGCAGGATGAAAACCAGGGGGATCAAGAACAAAATGGGTGCGAGCGCAGCATTAATCGCGACGGGCATAGCCAGCAGAGTTGATAACCCCAGCAGCAACCCTAACCGTATATTCCGCCCATACGACGCCGGAGGAAGAACAGTGCCATCGGCCATCGTCACCAGCGATTGAGAGCCCTTCGAAATGGTGGCAGACGGAAGCTCCGGCAAGTCCGTGAACAGGGCGTTGAGGTCATTATTATTCCGCGCGGCAGAGGCCACCGACACCCTCTGGTCGTACTCGTCAATGGTTAAACGGCCCTGTGAGAAGTGGATGCCCAATAACTCGATGGCATGCTGGCGATCCTCATCGCTTACTCGGTAGGTGCCCGAAGGGAAAGGCCCCGTGTTGGTAGGCATCCGAAGCACTCCTTGGTGTCATCGGCGTCGCTGGTCGGGAAACCCGAGCTCACGCGCCGGACATCCCTTTATTCCTCAGGATAGCGCAGTGGGATTGTCGCCGAAGCCATCATGGTCATCGTCGGCAAGACCGTACGACGACCCGCGAGGCGTGTCATGAGCCGTCGTCCCATCTTTGTGCGACGCGGGCGCCCGCGTACCGGTGTTAAACATCAGGTTCAGCACAATCGCAGCCACCGACCCGATGCAGATCCCGGACCCCAGGAACGTCTGCGTCCACGACGGCATCTGGGCAAACAACGTCGGTGACGTCGCCGGCAGCAGCGCCAGCGCCAGCGGAATGGCCACGACCAAAATGTTCGACGAGTTAAACCGCACCGTGGAGAGCGTCCTTACTCCCGACGCTGCCACCATCCCGAACAGCGCAATCCCAGCGCCACCCAATACGGGTGCCGGAATCGCGGCCACGACCGACGCGGTCTTCGGGATCAAGCCGAGGATGATCAGCATTCCGCCGGCGACCGACGTCACCCACCGCGAGCGCACACCGGTAATCGACAGCACACCGATATTCTGCGCAAACGCCGTGTACTGGAACGTGTTGAAGACACCACCAAGCACAGTAGCGGCACCGTCGGCACGCAGCCCGTCGGCAATTCTCTTGTCATCGATGCGGGATTCGGTGATCTCCCCGATGGCGACGATGTCACCGGTGGCCTCCACCATGGTCACCAGGGAAACGATGCACATCGCACCGATTGCCGAGGGGATGAACTCCGGCGTGCCAAAGTAGAACGGTTGTGTGGCGCCGAACCAGTGTGATGAGGCGGTTGAATGCCAGTCGACCATGCCTTGAGGGATGCACGCCACCAGGCCCGAGAGCATTCCGACCAGCACGGAAATGCGGGCGAGCCACGCCGGCCCCCAGCGCTCAATGACGAGGATCAGCACTAGGACGAAAGTCGCGATCAGCAGGTTCTTTCCCGTGCCGAACTCGTGGGTGCCTTTCGCCTCGGAGCCGCCACCAACCCACTCGGCGGCCACGGGCATGAGAGTTGACCCAATAATGAGCAGCACAGTGCCCGTGACCAGCGGCGGGAAGAGCCGCAACAGGCTAGAGAATAGCGGCGCAAAAATGATCATGAACAGGCCGGACGCAATGACTGACCCGTAAATGGCGGGCACACCGTAGTGCGACCCGATACTCACCATGGGGATCGCCGCAGAGAACGTACACCCTTGGATCAGAGGCAGGCGGACACCGAACCGCCACAGACCGACAGACTGAACGATCGTCGCGATACCAGCGACTAACAGGTCGGCGGCAATCAAGTGCGGAATGTCCGACGAGGACATCCGGCCAGCGTCAACTAACGCGTAGCCAACAAAAAGAGGCACAGCCACCGCACCCGCGTAGGCCGCCAGCACGTGCTGGAAACCGAGAATGAGTGCTTTGACTGTGCCAGGCCAGGCGTCGACGGCGATCGCCTGGCCCGAGGGGTTGGGGGAGTGGTTAGGGCTCGAGTGTGATGTGGTCTTAGCAGGGGAGCTCACAAACACTTAGGTTAGTCATGCACCACCTGCCGACGCGCACCGCCTACTTGAGCTCCATCAGTGGATCGCCCTTGGAGACGCCCTTGCCCTCTTCCACATCCAGTCCGGTGACCGTACCGGACTTCGTGGCCTTCACAGGGTTCTCCATCTTCATGGCCTCCAGGACGACGACGGTCTCGCCTTCCTGAACTTCCTGGCCTTCCTCAACATTGACCTTGATGATGGTGCCCTGCATCGGCGCCACAACGGCGTCACCCGACACCGTCTTGCCGCCACCGCGACGCTTCTTCGATTTCTTCTTCTTGGCGCCACCATTGCCGCCACCCAGCGCCAAATCGCCCGGCAGCGCAACCTCGACCCGTCGGCCGTCGATCTCGACAACAACCTTTTGCGACGGGGTGGTGTCCTCATCCGCATCGGTGTCACCCGCGTACGGCTCGATCGGGTTGGTCTCCATCCACTCTTGCTCAATCCACTTCGTGTAGACGTCGAAGGAGGAGCCGTCGCCGACGAAGGCAGGGTTCTTCACGATGTGGCGGTCGAACGGGATCACCGTCGCCAAGCCCTCAACCTGGTACTCGTCCAGGGCGCGGGCCGAGCGGGCAAGCGCCTGGTCGCGGTCCTTACCCCACACGATCAGCTTGGCCAGCATGGAGTCGAACTGGCCACCAATGACCTCGCCCTCGTTAATACCGGAATCCATACGGACACCCGGGCCAGAAGGCTCAACATACTTCGTCACCGTACCGGGCGCCGGCATGAAGTTGCTGCCCGGATCCTCACCATTGATACGGAACTCAATGGCGTGGCCATTCGGAATCGGATCCTCCTTGCGCGACAATTCCTTACCCTCAGCGATACGGAACTGCTCCTGCACAAGATCCCACCCGGTCACTTCCTCCGACACGGGGTGCTCCACCTGCAGACGGGTGTTCACCTCAAGGAAGGAAATCAGACCATCGTCGGCGACCATATATTCGACGGTGCCCGCGCCGTAGTACCCGGCCTCACGGCAAATATCCTTCGCCGACTGGTGCAAACGCTCATTCTGCTCATCGGTCAAGAAGGGGGCCGGGGCCTCCTCAACCAGCTTCTGGAAACGACGCTGCAATGAACAGTCACGGGTAGAGACAACTACGTAATTGCCATGCATGTCCGCCACGACCTGGCACTCCACGTGGCGAGCCTTATCCAGGTACCGCTCGACGAAGCACTCCGACCGGCCGAACGCTGCCATGGACTCACGGACGGCGGAATCGTAGAGGTCACGGACCTCATCCAGGCTGTGTGCGACCTTCATACCACGGCCACCACCACCGAACGCCGCCTTAATCGCAATCGGAAGCCCGTGCTCCTTGGCGAACTCAACAACCTCGTCCGCATCCTTGACGGGTTCCTTCGTCCCCGGAGCCATAGGAGCATTCGCTGCCAGCGCAATGTGGCGGGCCGTGACCTTGTCGCCCAGCTTGCGGATCGAATCAGGAGACGGGCCAATCCAGATCAACCCAGCATTCTCGACGGCCTCCGCGAAGTCACCGTTCTCGGACAAGAAGCCGTAGCCGGGGTGAATCGCGTTCGCGCCCGACTTCTTCGCCGCGTCCAAAATCTTGTCGAAATTCAAGTACGAATCCGCAGATGTTTGGCCACCCAGTGCGAAGGCTTCGTCGGCAAGATGGACGAACGGCGCCTCGGCATCGGGCTCGGCATAGACCGCAACGCTGGGGATTCCAGCGTCCTTGGCGGCGCGGATCACACGAACCGCGATCTCACCACGGTTGGCGACGAGAACTTTAGTGATTTTTTTGGTCTCGATTGTCTTACTGTCGGCGGACACGAAACCCTCCTGTATTCGCTGTGCAACTCTCGGCTGGTGTGCATCAGTAGTCGGTCACGCGGGCAGGCCTGGGCTGGTTAACTATCGTCAACGCCCCATCATCAGGGATCAAGGGCGCTCACACTCCGGCCACGCGGGGACGAACTCGCTGTAATCGTGTCCAGATGCACAAATTCAATGGACAGCTTTAATTGTGGCACAGCGGTGGCTAAGACCCGTGAACTTTAGCGAGCTGATCGCCCTCAATAGGGGGGCTGAATATGAAATAACCCGCAGCGGTGGCGCCACGGGTTGATAAGCAGAGTTCAGTATGAAAATCAATAAGGGGTAAATGTGGGGGTGGTAGAGGAGTGCGGGCTACATCACAGCGGGCGGTCGCCACGCACGATCGGCATCCCGACCATATTTCCCCACTCGGCCCACGAGCCGTAATAGCTCTTCACGTCATCCCAACCCAACAAATACCGCAACACAAACCACGTATGAGCACTGCGCTCACCCGTCACGCAATAGGTCACCGTCGGGTTCGACGAATCCAGCGCGCCGAAAATCTCCCGCAATTCATCCATGCTGCGGAAATTGCTATTCGGATACACCGTTGAATCCCACGGGATGTTCACCGCGCCGGGGATGTGGCCCGTCCGCAATGTGGACTTCGCCGTCGACGAGGCGTCATCGGAGGTCCCGCCGCGGTATTCCTCGGGCGTACGGACGTCGATAAGCTGGGATGATTCGTAGGATTCGCGTAAGTCGCCAACCGAAATTAGCCCGGTCGTGCACACGTCTGGCACGGGGTAGGTGGACTCCGGGTTCTCCGGGACGGCGAATGTCGTTTCCCGCTCGGCCCTGATCCACGCATCCCGGCCACCGTTGAGCAGGCGGACATCCGGGTGCCCGTAGAGCGTGAAAACCCAGAACGCGAAGGCCGCCCACCAGTTGGAATGGTCGCCATAGATAACGACGGTGTCTTCGCGGCGGATCCCTTTCTCGCGCATTAACTGCGCAAACGCCTCGGGGGAGATGACGTTTCTGGTGATCGGATCGGAGAGGTCCCGTCGCCAATCAATGCGAATGGCCGTGGGGATGTGGCCGAGATCGTAGAGCAAACTGTCTTCGTCCGATTCGACGACGCGAACGTCGGGGGTGCCCAGTTTTGCCCCCAACCATTGTGAGGTGACAACTTTTTCCGGGTGGGCGTAGTCCTGAAGCAAGGGGTGGGGGTCAAGTGGCGCGGCCATGGTTCCCAATCCTATAAGAAACATGGGGTGGGGGAAGGGGAGAGTGGGTAGCGATCCCTTCTGCGCAAGTAACAGCGGTGCAATATAACCGCACTCGGGGGTGAAAACGGGTGGTGTTATTTCCCACAGCTCAATATCCAGCGTGACCAGGGGAGGTCTATTAGTGTTTTAGCTGGTACATCCATTAATTCAGGGCTTGTGCAGTAGGGATTAGAGGACTCTGAAGATGGTAGTGACCTGCACCCACATCACATGGGGGTGCGAGACGTAGACAGCGCTCACCCTGTATCCCACAGCGGAGGGCCAGAATCACGTCGATAACACCAACCGACGGCAATACCGAGGAGAATAGCCAGTGCAGAAGAACATCGTTGTGTTCGAAGTTGAAGGCGGAAACGACAAGGGACCCGATGGTCACCGCAAAGACACGATGCCCATCGTTAACGCAATTAAAGCTCACGACGGCTGGGATTCAGAGGTCATCTACTACGACAACACCAAGGCCGACGAGATCTTCGAGAAAGTATCCAAGTCCTCAGGCGGCTACATTTCTCGCGTGAACCCCGGCAACATTCCCGGCGGTGAAAAGGGCTACTTCGAGTTGCTCACCCGCTTGAGCGACGCTGGCCTCGTCGGCATGTCGAGCCCTGAAAAGATGATGGACTACGGCGCGAAAGATGCGCTGGTGAAGCTCAACGACACGTCGCTGGTGCCCTCGGACACGGCAGCGTATTACGACGTTGAAAGCTTCCACGAGACCTTCCCGAAGTCACTCTCGTACGGTGAGCGCGTGCTCAAGCAGAACCGCGGATCCACGGGTTCCGGCATCTGGCGTGTTCGCATCGAGGATAAGGAACTAGCCGACTCCGTTGAGCCGGGCACCGCTCTTCCGCTCGACACCATGCTGGTCTGCACGGAAGCCGTCGATAACCACACTGAGCACAAGAAGCTCGGCGAATTCATGGACTTCTGTGACCAGTACATCGTCGGCGACAACGGCATGCTCGTGGACATGCGCTTCATGCCCCGCATCGTGGAGGGCGAAATCCGCATCCTCCTCGTCGGCGACAAGCCGGTCTTCGTTGTTCACAAGAAGCCAGCCGCCGGTGGTGAAAACTTCTCGGCCACCCTGTTCTCTGGCGCGCAGTACACCTACGACAAGCCGGAAGAGTGGCAGGACCTGATCGACGAATTCGCCGCTGTTCGCCCTGTTATTGCCGACAAGCTGGGTGGCGACGGCAACGTGCCGCTGATCTGGACCGCTGACTTCATGCTTGACGACGGTGAGGACGGCGAGGACACCTACGTCCTGGGCGAGATTAACTGCTCGTGCGTGGGATTCACCTCTGAACTGGACATGGGTATCCAGGAAATGGTTGCCGACGAAGCAATCCGCCGCGTTGAGGAAGCCAACGCCTAACAGCTCTGACTGGTTGTTATAACCCGGTTGTTATAACAATGTGCCCCCATCGATCTGTGATCGGTGGGGGTAATTGGTGTGTAGGTGGCATTAGGGGGCGCTTTATGCTCCGCTATTCCTGTGTTGTTGTGCGGTGAGCCTGACGACGACCTTTGCGACGTAACCACCACACGCGGATAGCGCCGAAAATGGACAGGACGACGACGAGGGCGATGTTGCCAAAGACGTCAAGGATGACGACGCCGATGCCACTTTGGCCGGTCGGGTCCTGGTACGCGAGGTAGATGAACGGGATGGCGAACCCGGCGTAAATTCCTGCCGCGGCGGTGTACGCACCCGTATAGACGCGTGGCGTGAGGCAGGACAGTGCCGACGCCGATCCCACCAACAGAATCATGAAGGCAACGATTTGGTACGGCGTAGTGTCCGTCGGGGGAGGCCACGTCGGCGATGTTGTCGGTGACCAGGTTAAACACACACCGGCCGACACGAGAGATGCCACGATTGACCAGAAGAAGATGGTGAATTCTCGTGTCGCGGGGACGCCATTCGGGGCCCCATTTGCTTCGTCGTCCTCTGCCGCCTGGGTGCCGCTGTGGTTATCCGGTGCTCCACGTCGGCGAGCCGATCGACCCGCTGTTTCAATCCGGTAGGTCGCGCGGATGATGACGTACCACACCATCAGCGGAAGTCCGAAGAAGAATAAGACACCTAGTAGAACTGACATCGGCTGTCACTCCTTATGCCGTCTATTCTGCGCGGACTAGTTAGCGCCGAGCTGATCGTCGATCAGCGCAGCGACGCATGACGGGTCAGAGTCCTCGAGGAGTTTCCGGCAGCGGTCGTATTCGTTATCTTCCCCGATAGTTCGGGCAGCGAGGGCAAGAGCAGCAATAGCCCGGAGGACCCCGCGGTTCGGCTCATGTGACCACGGCACCGAGCCCCATCCTTTCCACCCATTCGCGCGTAAAGCGTCAAGGCCGCGGTGATAACCAGTCCGCGCATACGCGTAGGCAGCAACAGCCGCGCGGCGGTGATCGTCGGACCCCTGAGCAGCGGTCACATCGATGGAACGCAGTGCATCTTCGGCAAGCTCTGCCCATGCGAGTGAACTTGTGGGCACAGCGACGACGACGTCGTTGAGGTTCTTTCCCTCGTCAATCAGCGCTTTGGCAGGATCGGCGGGGAGTTCGACGGGCGCGGGGGCTAAGAAATCACGGTGCTCACTCATAAGCCCAGTTTAAATGCGCCTACATAACAATGCTAGGGACTGGATTGCCTGCCCTTCGCGCAACCTTGGACGCGCCCGCGGCCCCCTTCGTCGGCTAACTAGCTTCAGGCTCGCTATTCCCCGGGCCGATTCCGTGCTCAATACCGGCAATGATGAATTCCACTTTGCTGTCCAGAAAACCTGTTCCCGGCATGTCCTTCATACCAAAGACATCGTCGTTGTCATCGGCTGATGTGGTGTACCGGTCAAGCGGGGTTTCTCCAGCGTCGTCGGTTGTTGTGAAGGACCGCATCTGGATAAATGTGGTGATGGTGATATCACCAATGAAGTCCACGGCGAACGATGCGCACGGGAATCCGCCGGGAATATTGAGGCGAACCAGCCGGTCAATGAGCCTTCTGAAGCCAGGCAGAACACCGATAATCGCCTCGGGTTTGGTCATGATAACCGTGGGCGCCTCGGGGTAGCGGGAAAACAGGTCCCACGATCGGGAGCTGAACAGCCTCAGCGCGTCCTGCCACGTCGTGGCCACGGCCGGGTCATTAATGTGCTCGGCAAGCTTTTGCATCGCCGCTGCTTGTAGCTCGTCCCGCGAGGAAAACATGCGGTACAGCGCCGGGGGTTTAATTCCGAGTTTGTCGGCAACACCCCGGAGACTGAAAGTAGCGACGCCTTCCTCGAGCGCGGCTTGTACAGCCTGTTCCTTATCGAAGACGGGTTTGCGACCGGGCCCGGGACTCAAATTAATGACCATCCTTGTGCTGCTTCGCGGGCACTCCATAGGTGTTGATACATGCCACTCGATGCAATGAGTTCATCGTGGGTGCCGACCTGCACAACGTTACCATCCTCATCGAGCACGACGATCTTGTCAGCATTGCGGATCGTGTTGAGCTTATGCGCGATAACCAGCACCGTTGAGCGATCACGAAGGTCATTAATGGCCTGCTCGATGTGCGCCTCATTATCGGGATCCAATGCCGACGTCGCCTCATCGAACAGCACAATCGGCGCCCGCTTGAGCAGAGCGCGGGCGATGGAAACGCGTTGACGCTCGCCACCAGAGAGCCGGTTTCCGCCCTCACCCACGGTGGAGTGCCACCCGCCGGGGAGCCGTTCGGCAATCTCATGAACCCCGGCCAGGGCTCCGGCGTGGTACACGTCGTCGTCGGTGGCATTGTCGTTTCCGACTTTGATGTTGTCGTACAGGGTGGTGTCGTAGAGATACACATCCTGGAACACCATCGCAATTTGTTCCATCAGCTGCTCAGTGGGCTGGTCTTTGACATCGACGCCGCCGACGCTGACGCTTCCCGAGTCGACATCCCAGAAGCGGGCTATGAGACGGAAGAGCGTTGTCTTTCCGCTTCCCGACGGGCCGACGATCGCCGTGAGTCCGTGTTGAGGTGCCGTGAAGGACACATCATGAATGACGGGGTTGCCGCTGTGGTATCCGAACGTTGCTGACTTCATCGCCACTGTGCCCGGCTCGGGGAGTGATACACGCTTGGCAGGCGTCGGTAATTCGGGAGCGGACATGATCTCGTCGACCTGCCCGATGGGTTGACGCGCAACCTCAATGGCCAGGGTATTGCCGACGATCTCCTCAAGGATCTTGGAGAACCGGAGCGACACACCAATGAACGCAACCGTCGCGATGGGGGTCAACGTGCCGCTTGTGCCCAACACCACGGCCACGATAATGAGCGCCACGGTGATAGCTTGCGCGCCGATCCCTGAGATCACATTGCCCGCCAGGCTTACCCATAGGTCTTTAGCATGGCTGCGGTAGTTGGCCGACCGTGCGCGGTCGAGCGGCTCATACGATTGTGCCCGCCCGGAGGCACGAAGCGACGGCTGCGTGTGCGCGAATTCCACCACGCGGCTGGCGAAGTCGATTTCGGTCGGAATGGTCATCCGTTCGCCGGCCCGTTTCAGAGCGCGGGTCGCCGTCGTTAATAAAAGTATGACCGGAATGGCGATCAAGAAAACGAGCCCGAGCTGCCATGCCCAGAACCAGGCAAGAACGGTCATCACGATCATGGTGGTCAATCCGCGAACGAGTGGGCCGAGGAAGTGCGCCGCGCCCTCGCCGATTTGCATGAGGGACTGAGTGAGGAGGATGGATAACCGCGACGACACCGTGCGGTCGAACCACCCCAGTGGTAGCCGGGCTACTTTATTGCCGACGTTAATAGTGCAATGGCGCAGCAGATCCATGGCTGCCATATACCCCGTTGTTTGTTGGGCGTAGGTCATGACGGCCCCGGCGATGGCCAGAACAATGAGCACCAGGATCCATTGTGGCCATGTGAGCCCCATGGAGGTGCCGCCGTTGCTGTAGGCGGTGATGGCGGGGATCACCGCGAAGATGCCCACGCCTTCGATGATCCCGAGGACGACCGCGAACCACAGGCTGCGGATGAACTTCTTATAGCCCTCGGCGGTGAGGATGTTCCGGAAGTCCTTGATAAGGAGCAGGTTACGTGCCCACGCAAGGGTGGATTGAGATTCAGCGCTCATTGTGCGACTCCTTGGGTGAGGTGCTTCCAGAAAGGCTGCTCGGCCAGTTCATCGGCGGTGCCTTGGGCGACGATGCGACCGTGTTCCATGACGCAAATATGGTCAGCACCGGCGACGGATTCGGCATGGTGTCCGATGGCGAGGACCGTCCGGCCGCGTGCAAGTTGGGCGAGCGCGCGTTGGATGTCCGCCTCACAATCCGGGTCCGTGGCGGTGGTGGCTTCATCGAGGACGAGGACGGGGGCGTCGGCAAGGAGAGCGCGGGCGATGGCTAGCCGCTGCTTCTGGCCGCCGGAGAAGTCCGTTTGCCCGCCGAGGGTGGTATCAAAACCGTGGGGGAGTGCTTCGATGTCGTCGAGAATGTTTGCCTGACGTGCGGCTTCGCGTATTGCTTCGTCGGACGCGTCGGGGCGAGGTAGGGAGATGATGTCGCGGATTGGGAGGTCCTGCAAATAAGGGTTTTGCAGGACGAATGAAACCGTGGAATAGAGTTCCCGTTCGGTTAACTCTGTTAACGGTGTGCCGCCGATGGTGATCGTGCCGGAATCGGGATCACGGAAGCGGGCGAGCATTGTTGCGAGTGTGGATTTTCCGGACCCCGACGGGCCGACGAGGGCAGTCACCGTGTTGGGGCGAAGCCGGAGATTGATATTGCGCAGGGCGTCAACTTTGCCGTCGGCAGTGGAGTAGGCAAAGGACACGTCGGAGAAGACGATGTCCTGGTTGCCGGCGCTTGCTGAAGCATTGTCGTCCTCGGGATTGTGCTCCTCGGGGTAGGGAATTTGTTCTGTATCCAGCACCCCTTTGAGACGTAGCGCTGCGTTGCCCGCCTGCTGATATGCCCACGCAGTCGATCCCAGAACTTCAATCGTCCGTGGGAGGATCAGCGCGATCAATGAGCAGGTGAGAACCTCGGGAACCGTGACCCATCCAGCGCTGGCCATGAGCAGCCCAAACCCCACGTTGATGGCCATGAGCGTCGAGACCGAGATGAACGAGAGCGACAGGGCAGAGGCGCGAATGAGCGGCCCGCACCATTCCCAGTAGAAGGAGGCAAAGTTCTTGCAAGCCTGAGTGAATCGGGCATGTGTCTCTCCGGTTCGTCCGAAGTTCTTGACGACGTAGATACCCTCGGTCAGTTCGACCGCTGCGGAGGAAATATCGCCCAGTTTGTCGTCCATTTCGGCGGTTTTGGTGCCCATGCCGCGCATGGTGAGTGCTTGCAGTGCGCCGTAAATGGGGAACGTGGCGATGGAGAGGAGACCGAGCCTCCAGTCGACGATGAACGCGTACGCCAGGAGAACCAGTGGCCCGGCGACCGCTGCGGTTTGTTCCACGGGAGCGTGGGCGATGAGCGTATGCACTTGTTTGACGTCGTCGTTAATTGCTTTGCGCACTTTGCCGGTTGAGGTATCGCTGAACCACGATAAGGGCGCCCGCGCCAGGGTTTTCACCATGTTGCTTTGGATCGTGTCGCGCAACCGCAAGTCTGCGAAGTGTGAAATGGCTAGCGCAAGCGTGTACAGGAACGCCTGCGTCAGGAAGGCGTAGACAAGGATGATGGCGCTGCGCTTGATGTCGTCGTGGCTACCGTCGTTAAGAAGAAGGTCACCGATGTGGGTGAGTGCGACATAGGGGGCGACGGCGACGATGCACGACGCGAAAGCCAGGATTCTGCACACCAGCAGCCGGCTCTGAACTGGCTTGATCAGCTGTTTGAGTGCGGCTTGGCTGGCTTTCCGCTTGTTCGAGTAACTCTCGGCGTCAACCGTTGGTGCCGATTGTGGCGATGGTGATGGTGTGGAGGTATCAGCGGTAACTGAAGTCATTGTTTTCTCCTTGGTGACGGATTACCGCGCGAGGCCGGCTCGCTCGAAGTGCTTACGGCTCATGCGGACACCGAACCACCCTCCGATGATGCCGAGGATGACAACAGTGATTCCCCACCCGACGAGGACCGGCACAGAGAATAGTGCCTGCATATCGTTGGCGTAGGAATCGCCCATTTGTTCGCTGATCTGCTCGTAGTAGCTGTCACTGTTAAAGACCATGGGTAGCAGGGGAACAATCATCCAGATCTGCGTCACGGCATAGGCGACGATGAGATTAGTGGGGCGAACACGGGTGGCACGGCCGCCTTCTGTGGCGATGAGATCGGCAATAAACCAGATGACGAGGCCGGCCGGGATGATCCATATGGTGTGCCCCGGTGCCATGCCTAGGCCGATGATGAACCCGGTGAGTGTTAGCGCGCCTAACTTGGGCACTCGGGACACCAGCAGAGCGATGATGACCCCGCCGCCGATAATTCCTACCGCCCACCCGACGAACATGAACGCTGGCCCAATAAAACCGACCATTCCGCAGATGTAGAAGAAGACGAAGTCAATGACGGCAAAGATAGCGATGTTGATGAGATCGCGTGTGGAGAGCGAAATCTTCATGAGCATCCTTCCAGGTGTAATTCGTGATCTGCGCAGAGGCTGATCAGTTCTGAGTCGTGGGTAATGACGATGACCACTCGCCCGTCGATCGCGAGCTGCCGGAGCAGCGAGGCGATTCCGCGTAGGTGGTGGGCGTCGACGCCCGACGTGGGTTCGTCGAAAATGACAATTCTTTTGTCGGCGGCGATGGCTGTGGCGATTGCTAATCGTTGGGCCTGGCCGCCCGATAAGGACAGGGGGTGGCGGTCAGCGACGTCGGTGAGGCCTAGTTCCTTGAGCAGGTGATCCGTGTCGGTGTCGGCGGAGCAGCCGAGGATGATTTCCCCGGTCACGGTGTCGCTGAATAATTGACGCCGAACGTCTTGCAAGACGAAGGCACAGTGTTGTTTCCTACGACGACGGGACAGCGGACGGCCCTCGTATTCGAATGACCCCTGCGCCTTGTTGAAGCCACAGATGGCGCGGGCCAGCGTGGATTTTCCGACTCCGTTGTGCCCGGTGATGGCCGTTATTTTCCCCGATGGGAAGGTCAGCAGCGGATAGGACAACACCGGGTGGTCCCGTGTGTAGGAAAACTGGAGATTCCGCAGAACTAATCCACTGTCCGACGGAGGAGGCGGAGGAGGAACGTGGGCGTCGGTAAAAGATAGTGCCCGCAGCCCCCGTTTTGTGCGTTCCTCGCGGTCGAGGGAGAACAGCTCGGCGCCTGTCATGTGTTCGACGACGCGGCCATGGTCCATGCGGTAGACGTCGTCGACAAGATCGCGGAACAGGTGGAGGCGATGCTCGGCAATGACGAGCGTCTTCCCGGCGCGTTTGAGGTTGGTGATTATTTCGCGGAAATCTGCGATGGCCTCGGGTGAGAGGTTCGAGGTGGGTTCGTCGAAAAAGTACAGATCAACCCCGGCGACCAGGGCACATGCGCACGCGACGCGTTGCAGTTCGCCGCCGGAGAGCGAGTCGATGCGCCGGCCGAGGAACTGTGTGATGTGGGTGTATCGGGCGGCTTCGTCGATTTTTTCCTCAATCACCTCGGGCGATACGCGATAGTTCTCGAGGCAAAATGCAAGCTCGGTGCTCACGTGAGAAGTGAAGAACTGTGTGCGGGGGTTCTGGAAAATAGATGACGAGTAGCGCCCGATGTCATGGAGCTGAGTTGTGCCGACGTTGCACCCGGCGAAGACGTCACCATCGAGGTCCCCGCCATAGAAGTGCGGAACCAAGCCATTCATCGTTCGGAGGAGAGTGGACTTCCCGCAACCGGACGCGCCGACGATGAGCGTCACTGACCCCGGCGCAAGGTTCAGAGTGATATCCGATAGACCATAGGCAGGAGAAAGGTCAGAGGGGTACCGGTAGCTGATGTTGCTCAGCGTGATTGGGGCTCCTGTGGAGGTCGTCATGCCATCAGCCCCCATCCGTGTGCGATTTCGTAACCTCGGAAAGCCATCACCACGCCCAGCGCTATGAGTATGCAGAGGTCAGCGGAGGAAAACCGGAGGTGGCTAATCGTCGTTCGCGGGCCCGATCCGAGCCCCTTGATGATGGATGCTGCAGAGAGCTCGTCGGCTAGACGGGCACCTGCCGCAAGCAAGGGGATGATGACGTATTCGACGGTGCGAAGAGGGCCTATTGTGTTGAGCTTTCGCAGTGCTAAGGCCTGACGGATTGCCTGGATTTCGGCGACGGCCATGGGGAAGAACCGGACGATGACCATGATGGGGACGAATAACGCACGTGGCGCGTGCATGCGGGTGAGGACTGCGCCGATCTCGTCGATTCGGATGGAGTACGCGGCGGCAACTGTTGCACCGACGATTCCCGCGAATCGGAACATCCAGTACGCGATGAAGGTGAGGAACACCGACACTGGTGAGTGCCATAGGTGGGGAAGGATGTAAAAGCAGCCAGCCCAGCCGACGACGAAAAGTACCCAACCGACAGAGAAGGCGAGTGGAGTGGTGACAGCGAGAAATACTCCGATGATGATGAGGGTGAGGGCGATGAGCGGTAACGATGAGCTACCCATCACGACGAGGTTGCAGACAATCACGAAGAGCGCAAGGGTTCGTGGATCCGCATGTATGCCTCTGCGTGATTGCGTCCACATGTGTTAGCCCTAACTACATTATGAAAAATTAAAGCAATTAATAAATATAGGGCAGGTAGGCTGGGGTGTCAATAAGGTTTTATTTGATGTTTCTCACCCGACGCGACGACGTAACCGCCGGGTGTGATGCACAGTGACGGTGGGCTTAATTCGCGTGCTCAGAGCGGTTCCAGAACTCAGAAACCTCGTAACCGAAGCTGTATAGAGCCTCCCGCACAAGGGGGAGCGAGAGGCCGATGACGGACGACGGATCCCCTTCGATGCGGTCGATGAACCATCCACCTATAGCTTCAAGTGTGAACGCTCCAGCGCAATTCAAGGGCTCCCCGGAATTCGCGTACGCGCGGATATCGGCGTCGGAAGCCTGCGCATAATGCACTGTGGTGGATACGGGGCGGAGGAAGGTGTCCTCATCGGTCGCCGTGGTGTCCAGGTTGATGATGCAGTGCCCGGTAATGAGTCGCGCGGTTTTCCCGCGCTGGTTAGTCCAGCGGCGGATAGTTTCCTCGACGGTGTGGGGTTTGCCCTGAAGCTCACCATCGAGATAGAGCATCGAATCCGCACCAATAACCACCCGTGGCGTGGGGTTTTCGCCTCCGGGGTGGACCGATGTGAGGTGCCGCGACGCAATGGCCGTGGCTTTCGCGTGGGCGAGAGCGCAGACCTGGTCCTCAGGGGATTTGTCGCGCACAGTGCGCAAAATGGCGTCCTCGTCGACCTCAGGCGGTTCGATGGCTGGCTCGACGCCAGCAGAGCGGAGGACGGATAACCGCGAGGGGGAGGAGGACGCCAGAATGATCATGGTCCCATTAAAACACGCGGAACCATGAGATCAGCGGGCTTAGTAGAACCTCAGGTTGGGGAAGTTCCCGGCGTTCGACGTATGCGTGTTCGTGAACTTCTCGTCGAAGCGTCCCCAGTTGTTCGGTGTCTCGGGTTCGCCATCGTCGCCCGCATTAGCTGACATACCTGCAATTAACGCCGTCAGGGCTGCCACTTGTGGCGCGGTGGGATTTCCCTTGATCACTTTGAGGAACACAGGCTTCTTCTCGGTCGCTGTTCCGTCACCGGGTGCGCCTGTGTCGCCAGCGCCGGCTGTGGTGTCGTCCGCGTGTGAGCCGTCAGACATGTAAACTCCATTTCTCGCTGTTGCTCCCGTGGGGGGCCGTCGTCGTTAATAGTCGTTGTTAATAACGGTTACTAACGACGGAGGGGCGGGGAAGGTGGTTGCCCCTCGGCCACGTTGGTTACAGCGGAATGTTTCCGTGCTTCTTTGCTGGGACGTTTTCCACCTTGCGGTCCAGGAGGCGCAAGCCCTCGATGATCTGGCCGCGAGTTTCGCTCGGCGGAATAACGGCGTCGACGAACCCGCGCTCGGCCGCAACATAGGGGTTGACCAGGGTGTCTTCGTACTCCTGCTCATAGGACTTCTGCAGAGCAGCAACGTCCTTGCCTTCTTTAGCCGCTTTCTTCAGTTCCTTGCGGTAGACGAATCCGACGGCACCGGCAGCGCCCATCACGGCAATCTGGGCGGTAGGCCATGCAAGCGAAATATCCGCGCCCATGTCCTTGGACCCCATGACGCAGTACGCTCCGCCGTAGCCCTTACGCGTGATCACCGTGATCTTCGGGACGGTGGCCTCGGCGTAGGCGTACAGCAACTTAGCGCCACGACGGATAATGCCGTCGAACTCCTGGTTCGTGCCGGGCAGGAACCCTGGAACGTCGACAAGCTCAATGATCGGAATGTTGAACGCGTCGCAGGTACGAACAAATCGCGCGGCCTTCTCAGAGGCCTTAATGTCCAAACACCCCGCGTATTGCATGGGCTGATTGGCGACGAAACCGACGGCGCGTCCCTCGACCCGGCCGAAACCGATGATGACGTTTTCGGCGTAGCCTTCCTGGATCTCCAGGAACTCCTCATCGTCGGAGATGTGGGTGATGACATCTTTCATGTCATACGGCTGGTTGGGGGAGTCCGGAATGATCGTGTCCAGTTCGCGGTCCGCGTCGGTGATGTTGTCCTCGATGGAGCCCTCGAATGGATCAGCGGGGACTCGCGGCGTTTCGGCCCGGTTATTCTGCGGCAGATAGCTGATGAGTTCCTGCACGAAGTCCAGGGCGTCTTCGTCGTTCTCCGCGGTGTAGTGGGATGTACCCGAGGAACTCATGTGGGTGGACGCACCACCGAGTTCCTCCTGGGTGATTTCCTCGCCGGTCACGGTCTTGATGACGTCCGGGCCGGTAATGAACATCTTGGAGGTCTTATCCACCATGATGATGAAGTCCGTCAGCGCTGGCGAGTACACGTGACCACCTGCGCACGCACCCATAATCAGGGAGATCTGCGGGATAACGCCCGATGCGCGGGTGTTGCGGAAGAAGATCTTCGAGTATAGGCCCAGGGATACGACACCCTCTTGGATACGGGCACCAGCACCTTCATTGATGCCGATCAGCGGCACCCCGGTCTTAATGGCCAAGTCCATGATCTTGACGATTTTTTCGCCGTACACTTCGCCGAGCGCACCACCGAAGATGGCGACGTCTTGCGAGAACACGCAGACCTTGCGGCCATCGATCGTTCCGTAGCCCGTGACAACACCGTCGGTGAGAGGGCGTTTAGCGTCGAGCCCGAAGTTCGTGGACCGGTGTCTGGCCAGGGAATCAACTTCGACGAAGGAACCGTCGTCAAGGAGATATTCGATGCGCTCGCGGGCGGAAAGCTTGCCCCGGTCGTGAATCTTGTCGATGGACGCTTGGCCCATAGGCATCTGGGTCTCTGCGAGACGCGACCGTAGATCGGCCAACTTGCCGGCGGTGGTGTGGATGTCTTGTGCGGTTGTATCCGCGGTGAGTGTGGCGGCTGTCATGTGGTTAAGTCTAGGCCCAAATACCAACAGGAACAGACTGAAACGTCTGCAATTCCCCCGGATGAGCCCCCCATAAAGAGGGAAAGTGGCGGAAAGAGGCATGTGGTGCCGGTGTGCGCTCTTTGTGGTTGCTGGGCGACCTCACTGCGTCATCAATACTTACGGTTCTCAATCCTTATGGTGAAGAATAAGAAACATGACTCACGACGATAAGCACAGGAATAACGACGACACAGGCGACGACCGACGGGACGCGCAGAACGCAGGCGGTGATCCGTCGGCGAAGGGCGCACAAGTTCCGCCCGGTAAGTGGTCCGACGGAGGTGATCCTTCTGCCAAGGGTGCACAGGTTCCGCCGGGGAAGTGGTCCGGCGAGGGGGATGCGTCTTCTAAGGGTGCGCAAGTGCCACCGGGTAAGTGGTCCGGTGCGGGTGACGCGTCGGCGAAAGGTGCGCAAGTGCCACCGGGTAAGTGGTCCGAGGGTTCGCAAGGAAGCTCCGGCGAGCAAGGCAACCGCACCGACACAACGTCGTCAAATGATAATGAAAGTGAAAATGCGGGGGTAAGGCCACCGTTAGATCACGAGCGTGTGGTGAAGGCTCTGCGTGAGCAGGGGTGGAACGATGTCGCGATTGTTGAGTCAACGGGATCGACCAACACGGATCTTCATGCGGCGGCCAGCACGCTGCCGGATCTCTCTGTTCTGATTGCTGAAGAACAGGTGTCCGGACGCGGCCGTTTGGGGCGAGCCTGGAGCGCGCCGCGGCACAGCCAGGTCACGTTGAGCGTGCTGCTCCGCCCGGAGGTGCCACCGACGAAACTCGGATTGCTCCCGCTTCTGACTGGGGTGGCAGTGGCCGATACGGTTCGTTCGTATGGCATTGATGCGCGCGTGAAGTGGCCGAACGACATTTTGGTGCGTGGGGACAAGATGTGCGGAATCCTCGCCGAAGCGGTCAGTATGTCTGACAATCCCACGGTCGTCGTCGGGTTCGGGCTCAATATTGATCTCACGAAAGCGGAACTGCCCATTGATAACGCGACATCGTTTGCCCTGGAAGGCAAGCATGTCGATCGGACGGAGGTCACCATCGCCGTCCTGGGCTCACTGCTTGAGAGGCAGCGGCAATGGCGGAATGCCGGAGGATCGGCATCGTCGTTTATCGACGATTACAAGTCGGTGTCCGCAACTTTGAACGAGTCGGTTAGCGCCGGTTTGCCCAATGGCGGAAAACTGACCGGCACGGCGGTGGATATTAGCGACGCGGGCGAATTGCTCATTCGCGATGCTCGGGGGCAAATTCACACTGTGGCGGCCGGCGATATCACGCACCTGCGCTACTCATGAGCCTGTGTCCACGAGGCTGTGTCCCGTCGCCCACTATGATGTTGCAGGAGATAACGCTGGGATACTGACGTTAATCATGTGACAATTGGTAAAACTGGTAGTTTTGTCGACGATCATGCTGAGAAGGGAGGTGCCTCACTGTGGCCATCCGAAGCCATGCGTACCGACCGACGGATGACCTCGATGAACGCGATGGCCGCAGAGGCTACGGAGGCTCCGACCTGTGGGGTCAGGACGACGGTGGCGAGCCCCTCGACGACGATTCGTTGGAACCACTCCCACCCTTCAACGGCGGTTTCCCCGAATATCGCATCGCGGACGACGAAAGAGTTCTCGTTGACGTCCATTCCAAACGGGGCACACTCGTCTTCCCTGTCCTGGAGACCATCCTCATCAGCGGAATCATGTGGGGAATCATCGGCATGATCGATGGCGCCGCCGGCCCCTTCGTCGATGGTGGCTTCGGCGGACTGCGCCAATTCCTTCTCATAGTGTGGGTCGTCGCCATGGCCTGGTTCTTCGCCCGCCCGGTGATGAAGTGGTGGCGCAATCGCCTCGTCGTCACGAACTATCGCGTCGTCGCTAGGTTCGCTAAAGACGATATTGTCGACATCCCATTAGACCAGGTCACCGGGCTGCATCGTCGTCGATCAACCCTTATTTTCGACGTCTACCGCATGCCCCCCTTGATGGTCCCGAATGTTGCCAAAGTACGCAGAGTAAAACGCGTGACCACCAGACGCCTGCGCCACCGCTGGTAGCGGCCCCTATACTTAACCGGGTGAGTGCTAGATCGGAAGATACCGTAGACAAGGCAGATCAAGATAAGGCAGATCGGGTCGCGTCGGACTCGCATATCGAAGGCCAGCCCACGATCGCTGTCGTCGGCGACGGGCAATTGGCCCGCATGATGCAGCCTGCCGCGGCGGAATTGGGGCAGTCCTTGCGATTGCTCGCCTCAGATACCTCCGCGTCCGCTGCCCAGATCATTCCCGACGTGGTCATTGGTGATTACACGAATCTCGACGACCTGCATCGCGTGGCATCGGGGGCGACCGCTGTCACTTTCGATCATGAGCACGTGCCCCCGGAGCATTTGCGAACACTGCAAGCCGAAGGGGTGAATGTGGAGCCCGGCCCCGACGCGCTGCTTTACGCCCAGGACAAGCTGGCCCAGCGTAAGAAGCTTCGCGAGATGGGCCTACCCGTGCCTCCCTTCATGGCGATGGAGTCGGTCGACGACGCGCGCCAGTTTTGGCACGTCATGGACGGGGACGTATGCATCAAAGCGTGCCGTGGCGGCTACGACGGACATGGCGTCTGGTTCCCCGAATCCGAAGACGAATGCGCGGACCTCGTCGCTACTCTCATTGACGACGGCACCCCCGCGATGGCCGAGCGCAAAGTCCACCTGGTCCGCGAACTCTCCGCGATGATTGCGCGCACGCCATCGGGCGAGACCGCGCTGTGGCCCGTCGTCGAATCGGTGCAAAAAGACGGAATTTGCTGGCTTGCTATTGCTCCCGCGCCGGGACTGGAGCCTTCTCTTCGCGACGAAGCTCAGCGGATTGCGACGCGCATTGCGACGGAACTCGGCGTGACCGGCGTGATGGCCGTCGAGCTTTTCGAGACGACGGATGTGGACGGCGATCCGGCTGTGGTGGTTAACGAGCTGGCGATGCGACCGCACAACACCGGCCACTGGACGCAAGATGGGTGCGTGACCAGCCAGTTCGAGCAGCATGTGCGGGCGGTGGCGGATATGCCGCTCGGTAGCACCGCGATGACTGCTGACTGCACGGTGATGGCCAATGTGCTGGGTGGGGATGAAGATCCCGATATGGCCTGGTCAGAGCGCATGGTTCATGTGTGGGAACGGTTCCCGGAGGCAAAAATCCACTTCTATGGCAAGGGGTTCCGGCCCGGGCGGAAGATAGGGCATGTGAACATCTCGGCGTCGTTGGTGGCGGATTCTGCTAACGCCTCCGACGAACAGTCGAATGCTGTGTCTCCCGATGCTGTGCGGAAGAAGGCCCAGGAAGCTGCCTATTTCTTGGTTCACGGGCGCTGGCCGGAGGCTGCCGAGTAGGTTCGGCAACGACGCAATAAAAGTTCCGGGCAAGAGAGGACAATTGACATGACTGACAACAGTGGACAGACGGATTCGGCGAACGCCGGGCAGACCAGCACTGATTCGCAGCCCAACGGTCCCAAGGTGGGCCTCATCATGGGGTCGGACTCAGACTGGCCAACAATGAAGCCGGCCGCCGATATTCTTCAGGAGTTCGGGGTTCCCTTCGAGGTCGGCGTGGTCTCCGCGCACCGAACCCCTCAGCGCATGCTTGATTACGCACGTCAGGCCCACAAGCGTGGCATTTCGTGCATCATCGCGGGCGCCGGCGGGGCAGCCCACTTGCCCGGCATGGTGGCGGCAGCGACGCCGCTGCCGGTCATCGGCGTTCCCCGTCCGCTGGACAATTTGGAAGGCATTGATTCCCTCCTCTCCATCGTCCAGATGCCCAGCGGCGTTCCCGTCGCCACGGTCAGCGTCGGTGGCGCTAAAAATGCGGGCCTCCTGGCCGTGCGGATTCTGTCGGCAGGGGATCCGTCGTTAATCACGAAAATGGTGAAGTACCAGGAAGACATGGAGACCAGTGTCCTGAAGAAGGACCTTGCGCTCCGCCAGAAGCTCATGTCTGACGTCGAGTGAGCTGCCAGAAAGTAAGCTGCCAGTGAAGAAGACCGCGCGCACTCCTGCAGCCGCTGTTGCACTGACCGGAGCTGGGTTGATCGGTTGGTCACTTTCTTTTCTTATCGACGCGGGAACGTGGCGTTTACTTCCCGCGGGGCTCGCCGTGACCGGCGCAGTGGGGGCGTGGACAGCGCGGAAGATGGGCCGAGCCCTTCGCACGCCCGACGGCCGAGGGCCTATCCACCTGGCTGCGGTGACGGCGACAGCGTGGTGGACGTCTACCGTCATCCCGGCCGCATGGATTGCGTTGATGCCGAGTGGTGTGCAGCCATTCGTCAGGGTTGTCGCCGGCGGGTACTCGCTGGCGTTCGTTGCGCTGGGCGCTGGCTTCGTGTGTTTTGTGCGTGCCGTGCGGCGTCATCGCTCAACGCCTTGGTCGCATCGTTCGGGCCAGTATGACAGTCCTGTCCAGATCCGGGGAGGCGTTCCGGAAGGGATCATCGTCTGCGGCGCTGGGCTGATCCAAGGTCGGGTGTCCCGCGTCTTGGCGTATCGCGTCGACAAGGGAATAGAAGTCTGGCGTGACACAGAGCGCGCACATCCGTCGGAAAGCGGCCGCGACGAGAGGCTCGAACACGAACCAGTGTTGGTTCTCTGCGGCGGTCGGGGAAACGACGAGCCGCGCCCCGAGGCGGAAGCGATGGCGGAGTACGCGCGCGAACAAGGCATGCAGCCGCAACACATTGTGGTTGAAGACACCTCGACGACGACGGAGGAAAACCTCCGGCATGCTCACGCGATTATGACGCAGCGGTTGGGGAGGGAACCGCAATCGCTCGTGGTGGTGAGTACGGATTTCCACTGCATACGCATTGACATGATCGTGGAGCGGTTGCGTCGCGCCGGGCTCTTTCGTGAGTGCGACGTTGAGGTTGTGGGGGCGACGAATCCCCGCAGCGTGCAGAACCATAGCTTGCTGAGGGAATATGCCGCGGTAGGAATGCACTACGCGAAAAATTTGTTCCGTTAATAGTGTGGGACGTTCGCAACGAAAACCTCACTACAGGCGCGTGGATGGTGATTAATGTCCTGAATGCGCCTACAATCGACAACTGACCTTCACCAGAATCATTACTGAACCAATCCGACTCATGAGGTGAACATTTATGTCTAAGCTTCTGCGTTTCATTGGCCGCGCGGCCATCGCCCCTGTTTTTATCGTCGGCGGAAAGAACGCCTTGGACAACTCCGAGCAGCTGTCCGGTGTTGTTGAGCAGGCCGCTGACAAGCTGGGAATTAAGGAACTCCCGGTTTCCTCCAACCTTCTTGTTCAAGCAAACGGTGTATCGATGATGGGCCTGGGAACCGCTTTGGGCCTCGGCATTTTCCCGCGCCTTGCAGCACTTGGCTTGGTGGGTTCCCTCGTGCCGACGACTTACGCCGGCCACCGCTTCTGGGAGGAAAGTGAACCTGAGAAGAAGAACACTCAGGCCCTGAGCTTCGCGCTGAACACCGCTATCGTCGGTGGTTTGCTGAACATCGCTGCTGCTCCGCGCACGAAGCACAAGGAAGTTTCGAAGAAGGAATCCCGTCGCGCACGCAAGGCAGAGAAGAAGGCTGCACGTGCAGAGCGTAAGGCCAAGATTGAATCAGCCAAGAGCAGTGGCTTGCAGAAAGTTGGCCGCACCGGTGGGAAGCTGGCTTTCCTGACCAAGTGCCACTCGAAGTGCCACTCCAAGTAAATTCTGCTTGGTAGTTTTTAGATGAAGCGGGTGCCGACGAGGCATCCGCTTTTGTCGTGCAGTGATGAGGGCGCCGGTGCTTGGGCTGGAAGGTGCGCCAGATAGTGCCCTTATTGCGCGTTATTGCGGGTAATCGCTGATAGCGGCTTTTTCTGTCTCCGCAATATCGCGGTACCGGCCGTCATTCCGGTTGGTTTCATCGGAATAAATGACGAGCGAGCCATTATTTGCCCAGGTTCCAATGGCGACGATTAAGAAGTCACGGATGCTTGGCCAGGCGCCCAGAAGCGCACGGTGTGGCTGAGGTGTGTTCTCACTGGCGTCCGCCACCGCATCATTGTCGTGGAGTTGCGCCTCGTACCACCGCTGACCAGCCTCATAGAGTTCGCCGACTGTCAGCGATCCGTTGTGGTCGCGGAGAACGATGTGGTCGGGATCGTCCGCTGCCGAGTCGTCGCCCATAAAAGCGTCGGGGCACAGTCGGGCCTCGCCAAAGAGATCCACCGGCTCTTCGACGTCGAGTTCGTCCAGGTCAACCCCAGTGTCTTCGACTGACCGTCCGAAGGGGTCGTCGGTGCAGAGATAAACCGGCGCGTCAGAATATGCCGTTACGTTATCGGTATAGCGCGAGAATGGGTTGCCGGTTCGCGCGCCGGCATCTCCTGAAGCCTCCGCGCCATCTGTGCCCTCGCCCGAGGGCGCAAGAAGAGATTCAACAAACGCAACAAGGCCACCGGTCTCCGCATCGGCAGCGGTCTCGTCGTCGATAAGTGTGATGCCAGCTCGAACTGCCCCGAGGATGACCGCGGCGGTCTGCCACCGGGCCGGCATAGCCACGGCCACCGAGTCGCCGGGCTCCATCATGGCTTCGTCGAGGAAATAATTCCCGAGCTTGGACGCCCAATTGTCCAGGGTGATGGTGCTGAACTCCATGCGGGACGATTTCCGTGGGTCGGGGGAATCCACGTAGACAGTCAGGCGGGGCGCACTGGGGTCGTGCTTCAGCGCAGCTCTCAGCAGGTCCATCGGTGCTCCATTTCTAGGGTTGCGTCGTTATTGGGTTGCGTGCCGTTTGCGGGGTGGAGGCGGGTTGCCCTAGCCCCGCCGGCACACACCCGCTAATTCACGCACTTGGGGCTGTCACCAGCGTCAAACTTCGGCGATTCGCCAGGCTGAGTATTGGTCTCACCCTTCTCACCAGGTCCGGCATCGCCGGCACTCCCAGCCCCAGCGTTCGCCTCCGCGTTGTTGCCGTCGTCGGACTCTTCTCCATCAAGGTATTTCTGCAGAGAATCCTCGGTCTTTCCCGGCCCGTTGTAGTCGTTAGTCAGGTACACGTTGATCTCGTTATCCGAGAGCGACGAGTCCTGCTCCACCTTGAGATGCAGCTTCTGAGCCAGGAACTTCGCGGGGTGCGAATCCGGATCAGCAGCCTTCACGACGCTGGTCTGCGAGCTGCCCTCGGTGTCATTCGCCGTGGTTCCTTCCGCGTAGCCCTCGCTGGTCGCGATCTTCGAGACCCGGCTGGCCAGGCCCGTGACGGATGAACCATTCGTCACCGTCACCGTGTATTGCGACGCCATGAAGTCCCGTTCGACCGGTTCTTCAGTTGAGCTCTCGGACGGTGATTCGCTCGAGTCCTTGTGCTTATCCTCGCTCTTCTTCGGCGGCTCCTCGCCAACGGTCTTCGCGACGAACGCCTTCACCTGGTCGGGATCAACGGTAACGATCGATTCGCCATTGTCGCCCGTTCCATCGAGGCTGGTCGTCGGAATGGTTTGGAATGACACATGTCCGCCGGCAACATCCTGCATCTGCGTCGCAAAGCTCATGACATCCCAGTCGTTATCCAACACCACCGACCGCTCAACAGCCTCGGAGAGTTTCGAGATTTTCGACGTACTCGTCAGCGTGCCGGTCGAGAGAATCTTGTGAGCCAACGACGCCATGAACGCCTGCTGCCGCGCGATGCGGTCAAGGTCGCCACGGGGAAGGCCGTGGCGCTGGCGGACGAAGGACAGGGCGTCCGCGCCATCAAGCGTTTGTACGCCCTTCTTGAAGTGCGCCCCGGAGAAGTCGTCGTCAACGTCGTTGTTCAGACAGACCTCCACTCCACCGACAGCATTGGTGAGCAGCACAAACCCAAGAAGTCCGATCTCGGCGTAGTGATCGACCGTGATACCCGTGAGGTTCGCCACGGCATCGATCAGGGCTGACCGCCCAGCTTCTGTGGACTCCTTATCTATGTCGTCCTTATCTTTCCCCTCCTCCTGGAGCTCCTTCTCCTTCTCAAACTTGGTTGATCCGAACACCGCGTTGATCTTCGTGTTCCCCAAGTCCTTTGTATGGACGTAGGAATCGCGGGGAATCGAGATTGCCGTTGCCGACGATCCATCATTGGGCACGCGGATCAGCACGATCGTGTCGGTATTCAGGGTTGCGACGTCATCCCCGGCGCGGAGCATTTTCGCCTCTTCCTCCGTGAGGGGGTTGCCCTTGGCATCGGTGCGTGAATCCGCGCCGACGAGGAGGATATCGGTGGCGCCGTCCTTCGCTTTGCCCTTTTCGCCCAGCTTGAGGTTCCCGGCGGAGGCCATCTCATTGCCCAACCCGCCGATTGCTTTATAGCCGACGGCGGGCAGTATGACGCAGACCAACGCCATGACCACTAGAAGAGATTTGACCGCCCGCGATCCGACCTGTTTGTGGCTGGGGCGTGCGTTCGGTGGTGCCTGAATGACGCGGGCTCCGGCGGCGCGATTCGCCGGGCGGTTTCTGTCGCGCGATGGGCGGGAGGATTCCGCGTAGGTGTTCCTGCGTCGGTACGCGTCGGTGGACCGATGGCGGTGGTTGCCGCGCTCGCGAGGGGTGCGGTCGCGCAGATTCTCGTGACCAGAGTGGTCATCAGGGGTGTGACGTGAGGCGGAATAGCGGGTAGATCCGTTGTAGCCGCGACGCCCGGCACCAGGCTGTTCGTTGGTGGCGTCGTTGGCCCCGGCTCCGGATGGCGACTCGTGGCGGTAGGAACCCCGCCGTGATGCGTCGCCGCTGCGTTCGTGCGACGAGCGTCCATGTGAGTCGTCACCGCGCCAGTAGTGCCCCTTCGGGCCCTGGCCTCGAGAATCGTCAGTCCTACCCATACAAAAAATTTCCTTTGGTCGATAGCTATGCCTACACATTAAGGCGGCATGACCGTGAAGCTTTTCGAGAATATACAGCTTACGCTGTAGTTTATGCGAGACGCGATAACCGTTTGGCATGTCGAACGTCATGACCGTTATGACGGAGCACACATGGGAGTAGATATGGGTGGCAAACGTCGGTGGTGCGACCCGGCCCCGTGTACACAGGCACAAGGAGAGTAAAGACCGTGAATATCCTCATCGCCGGAGGGCGAGGCCAACTAGGAACCGCGTTAGCAATGACTGCTCCGGCACCGGTACGGAGCGGGCGCATCTCATGTTTGGGGCGGGCGGAATTGGACATCACCCAGCAGGACGTTATTCATGACGTTCTGGATTCGGAACAACCCGACTTGATCATTAACGCCGCGGCCTACACCGCCGTGGACCCCGCCGAAGACCCTGCTCACCAGGACGCTGCGCGTGCCGTCAACACCGATGGTGCCGCGTATTTAGCTCAGGCGGCTGCCCAGGCAGAAATACCGTTTATTCACATCTCGACGGACTATGTCTACGGCCAGAGCGACGCCACAGAACCGGATGGGGGCGGCGAGCCAGCCAATCAGGCAGACGCGTCGGAGCCCTTCGTCGGCGGACACGCACCGCTCCGTGTGGACACCCCCACCCACCCGCAGTCGGTCTACGGCCGGACCAAGTTAGCCGGCGACCGCGCTGTTCAGGCAGCGTTTGAGAACACCGACGTGCCTTGCGTCATCGTCCGAACCGCGTGGGTTTATTCCGGCTCGGCCTTGCCTGACCACCACGATTTTGTCTCCACCATGATGCGCCTGGAGCAGCAGTCCCGCGACGACGATAGCCCTCAGGTTCGCGTCGTTAATGATCAGTGGGGAAGTCCCACCAACGTGTTTGACCTTGCCCGTGGCCTGTGGGAGCTTTCGGGTGCGTCGTCGGCAACGATCAACTTTCCCGCGATCCTTGCCCCCGGGAGCGTCGTGCATTGCACGGGTGCGGGTGCGTGCACCTGGTGGGATGTGGCGCGTCGAGTATTCGCAGAGGTCGGGGCAGATCCGGATCGCGTTATCCCGATTTCGAGTGAGGATTACCCGACGGCGGCGGCGCGTCCTCATTGGTCTGTTCTCGATAATTCGTCGTGGCTCGCGCTGGGGCTGACACCGTTGCCCGCCTGGGAGGATGGTGTCCATCGCGCTGTCACCGGTGTGTGCTGATTCACCGCGGGATCGAGTACGGTGCGGGATCGAGTACAGTATGGAACCTGTGAGCGATAAACAGGCAGAGTCACCAGCAGAACACCAGCTCAAGGGGGATCGGGCTCCGCTAGCCATCGTGACCGTGACCTATTCGCCAGGGGATCACCTCCGCCGTTTCCTCGATTCTCTTGCCGACGCGACCAGCCGGGAATTCGTCGTCGTGATGGCTGATAATGGATCGACCGACGGCGCTCCGGAAGCAGCTGTGGCGCCCAATGTGGAGCTGCTCCGCACGGGCGGAAATGTGGGGTACGGAACCGCGGTGAACATTGCGGCTCGTCTGTTGGCCCGACGGCGGGGCCACGAGAACGCGGTGGATAGCGAGTTCTTTGTGATTGTGAACCCCGATGTGGAGTTTTCGCCGGGGTCGATTGACCGCATGATTGAGGCTGCGCATCGCCACCCACGGGCCGGAGCAGTGGGGCCGAAGATTGTGGAACCCGACGGCAGTGTGTATCCGTCCGCGCGGGAAGTGCCGGAAGTTATTAGCGGTATCGGACACGCGCTACTGGGTCCGATCTGGAAGAATAATCCCTGGTCAAAGAAGTATCGACGTGGCACTGACCTTGATCGTGAACGCGAAGCCGGATGGGTGTCTGGTTCCTGCTTGCTCGTGCGGTGGGATGCGTTTGAATCCATCGGCGGGTTCGACGAGCGGTACTTCATGTATATGGAAGATGTTGACCTGGGCGATCGCATGACGCACGCGGGGTGGCAAAACATCTTCACTCCCGAGGCGACGGTGACTCACGCGCAGGGCCACTCCGCGAATAAGCACAAATCAACGATGCTTCCAGCCCATCATGACAGCGCCTATCGGTTCCAGGCGGATCGGCACCCTGGGCTCCGGTGGTTGCCGTTGCGCGTTGCGCTGTGGTGCGGGTTGAAAGCGCGAACGGGGATTTCTGTCGCCTTGGCTGGGCTGGATAGTCATACCAAAGGACATCAGAGCTAAAGCTTCATAAATGAGCGGGGGACTCGACGGAAGTGCGGGGCACGTCGTCGCCCCTAGGCGCGGGAGCACAGTTTTGTCCTAGGGGAGTGGTAGTTTAATCGCGAATCGTTGTACGCACGCGCGTCGGCCACTTTTCGCGCGTCCATTGATAGCGGTGACACAGGCCGTTGACCCGGCTTGGAGTCACGCACGTCTAGAAAGGCATGAAAAAATGGTCGTTGATTTCAGGGGTGCCCAAGGATGGGCACAGGATTCTGCAGATCAACAGCAGCTAGAAGTCGGTGCGCATCTCGCAGAGAACACGGATGCCGTCATTCTTGTGGGGGGTAAAGGGACGCGCCTGCGTCCTCTGACGAACTCTGTACCGAAGCCAATGATGCCGACGGCGGGGGTGCCTTTCCTTCAGCATCTGCTGGGCCGGATCAAAGCGGCCGGGATGACCCACGTCGTGCTGGGAACGTCGTT
>NZ_JAUMTY010000085.1 GCF_030530965.1 Corynebacterium sp.
TTCCTCGTCGCCGGAATGGGAGCCGGCGTGGCCTTAGGGTTGGCGGCATGTTCATCGTCCAGCGGCGACGGTGAAAACGCCGAGGCAGAGTCGTCCAAGAAATCGTCGGATAAAAGTGCTGGCACGCACGATACGTCGAAAATTATCGCCCTGAACACTGGGCAGATCGACGGGCTGCTGGCGTTAGGCATAACGCCGGTGGGGATGGGAGTTGCCAACGCTCAGGCGTCGTCGTCAGAGAGTATCCCCCAATACATCAAGGACAAGTTCGGCGACAAGTACGACCTTGACTCCATCACCATCGTCGGGCAGCGGACGCAGCCTGACATGGAGAAAATAGCCGCGCTTCACCCCACCCTCATTTTGGCGAATGACAGGACGAGCAAGGATGTCCTTGACCAGCTGAAATCAATTGCTCCCGTGGTGACGGGTAAGGGTGGGGCCGAGAACTGGAAGGACGATTTCCGGACCATTGCGGACGCCGTGGGGAAGCGCGATGACGCGCAGCGGCTCATTGACGACCACGAGGATGTCGTTGCTGAATGGAAGAAGGACCGCGGAACGTCGCCCACCGTGTCGCTGATTAGGAACAAGGGGACCGACTATCTGATGCTGGGGCCGCTATCGCTGGCTGGACAGGTTTTGAAAGATGGGGGATGTAACCGGCCGACATCTCAGCGTTTCGAGGACAAGGTGTCGCACCCGATTTCGTCGGAAAACCTTGACCAGCTTGACGCGGATTATCTGTTCTACGGTTTTAATGCCAAAGGCGAAAAGCTCACGAAAGATGCTTTGTGGGGGAACTTGGACGTTGTGAAGAATGGTCACGCCGTCGGGGTGGACCCGGATCCGTGGTTCCTCAATGCGTCGGTGGTGGCGGCCAATTACATTTTGGACGAGCTCAAGAAGACCGTGAAGTAAAGCTCGTGGAATAAAACCGCCATATAAAACCGCCGTGGAGTAAAAACTACGGCGGTTTATTTCGATGCAGAGTTCAGCACCTCGGGCTTCCGGGGCACCACCAAAGGTGCTTCAGTGCATTCGGGATCCTCAATGACTCTGGCGTCCAGCCCAAATGATGATTCCAACAGCTCCTCGGTGAGAACCTCGGATGGCTTACCGGCCGCTGTCACCTGCCCGTCGGCCATCACGATCACGTTGTCGGAATAGCGCGCGGCCAAGTTCAAATCGTGCAGCACCATCACCACGGTCCGTCCCAAGCGGTGCTTCAGCTCGGTGACCAGATTCAGCACTTCAATCGAGTGGGAGAGGTCAAGGTACGTCGTCGGCTCGTCCAGGAACAACACCTCGGTGTCCTGGGCCAACACCATAGAGATCCACACACGCTGCCGTTGCCCACCCGACAGTGACGACACTGGTCGGTCCGCTAAATCGGCAACGTGGGTGAGTTCAAGCGCCCGCGCTACTTCCTCTTCATCGTCCGATGACCATTGCCGGAACCACGACTGGTGGGGGTGTCGCCCTCGGGCGACCAGGTCGCTCACCACGACGCCGGGGGGAGCGATGGGCGACTGGGGTAGCACACCAATCCGCTGTGCTAACTCTTTTCGACGCAGTGACCGGACGTCGACGTCGTCAAGCATGATTGACCCCGAAGAGGAAATCAGTTGAGCTGCAGCCCTCAACAGAGTGGATTTACCACAACCATTGGGCCCGATAATGGTGGTGACAGCTCCGCCCGGAATGGACGCATCCAAGTTGGGAATAACGTTGCGATCCCCGTACGAGACCCTCAGGCCTGACAAAGTCAGTGAACCTGTCGGGGCAGCGTCGTGTCGAAGAGCCTCGTGTCGCGGCGTCGAGTTTCCTGCGGGCTGCGCGGGTGTGGAGCCTGACGCACTGGATGACGAGTTCATGGTGTGGCTCATACCGTGGCCTTTCGTGACGTGCGGACAAGGAGGTAGATAAGGAATACGCCACCGATCGCTGAGGTGAGCAAACCGACGGGAAGCTCCGTGGGGAGAATCGTTTGGGTAGCAATATCGGCCAGGAGCAAAAGCACCGAGCCGGTGAGGACTGAGGTAAACAGCGGTGGGGCAGACGTGCCGGCTAAACGCATCGCCACTTGGGGTGCGACGAAAGCGATGAAACCGATCGGACCACCGGCCGAGACTGCAAAGGCCGCCAATACCACCGACACAACGAGGATCGCGGCATCAACCAGTCGCCGGGGCTGGCCCAAGGAAGATGCTAGGTCGGGGCCTAGTTGCGATGCGCGGAGCTCAAAGGAAATCCTGACGCAGATGATGATGCAGATTCCCAGAACAATCATGACAGGCCGCAAACGGTTCCATGTGACCGAAGAAAGCGAGCCCGTCAACCAGAATTTGGCAGCAGCTGCGTCGCTCGTTTCGGCACGGATCATGAGGAAGTGGATATACGAGTTGAGCAGCGCAGTGACCACGATGCCCAACAGAACCAGACGATAAATATCCATCTGGCGGCCACGGAATCCGATGAGCCACATGAGAACAGTCGTGCCCAGGGCACCCATTAATGCAGCGGCCGGGATACCTGCTCCGGCAAGCCACCCGGCGAAGCCACTACCCGAACCCAGCACGATGACTGTCACGGCAGCTGCAGAGGCACCGGATGTCACGCCCAAAATATCAGGGCTGGCCAGGGCATTGCGGGTCACTGACTGCGTGAGCGCACCAGACAGAGCCAGGGCTGCACCAACAATCACAGCGGATAGTGCGCGGGGCATTCGCCACTCGAACACAACTAGTTGTTCAATACGTGAGCCGCCACCCGTAAACACAACGGACAAGACGTCCATGGGAGCGATAGGGAAATCGCCGATACCAATCGCCACAGCGAAAAGAAATATTCCAGCTATGACGAGCGCTACGCACACCAACAATGGGCGAGGGGACAGCACACCCGACACAGGACCCCACCGAAACGCCCGCCGGTGGTGCGGTAAACGAACCTTACTCTGTTGCGGTGTCGTCATACTTCCACCACCTTGTTACGGCTGATGAGGTAAATGAAGAACGGTGCGCCCACGAACGCGAGGACGATGCCAACCTCCACTTCGCCCGGGCGCGCGATGAGGCGGCCCACAATATCGGCCACCAGTACAAGGACAGCCCCCGTCAACGCCGAATAGGGCAATATCCAGCGATAATCCGGACCCGTGATGGAACGAACCACATGGGGCACAACCAATCCGACGAAGCCGATGGGCCCCGCCGCAGCCGTCGCCGCTCCCGCGAGCAAGGCGATAAGGATGACGCCGACGATCCTGGACCGCCCGACATGAACTCCCAATGACGTCGCAGCGTCGTCACCCAAGTTAAGAAGATTGAGCGTAGGCCCGGTAGCGAAGGCTGCAACGAGGGCCACGATGATCACCGGGGCGGAAACCATCACGACGTTCATATCGCGGCCGGCGATCGCGCCTACTGTCCAAAAACGCATGCGGTTCAGGTTGTCGTTGTTGGTCAGAACCAAACCGCTGGTTAATGACGACAACACAGCGGCCAGCGCGGCACCACCGAGAACCAAGTTCAGGGGGCTCGCCGTCGCCTTGCCCACAGAGGCCAAGCCGAACACTAAGGCTGTGGCAGAGATTGCTCCACCGAATGCCCAGAACGTCGTCGCAACATTCCCGGTTACTCCGAAGAATGCGAAACTTGCGACCACCGCAAAGGC
>NZ_JAUMTY010000008.1:0-16302 GCF_030530965.1 Corynebacterium sp.
ACCAGAGGCGAAACCACCCGCTGCGCCCATTCCTTCGTTGGCTGGATCAAAGTCTGCGTTGAGACGAGAGAGACACGCGGCCCACTGGGTTAGTCCTTTCTCCAGGGCGTCTATTTCCTGGGGACCCGCACCTTTTTGAGGTGCATAAACGGCTGCCGCGCCATCTGATCCGAGGAGAGGGTTGGAGACATCCGTAGCGATGATGATGCGGACCTGATGTTCGCGGTGTGATCGGTGTGATTGGGCACTGTGCGGTTCAGAGTCGGAAGGCCGCAGGCGGAGAGAAGGTATGAGATCCGACGTATCAATCGCGTGCGCATGGCACAGGCCTTTACCTCCGGACGCAACGTCATTGCCGTCAGCGTCGAGAATGCGGGCGCCGAGTGCGCTAAGTGCTCCACTTCCGCCATCGGTGCAGGCAGAACCGCCAATCCCGCAGATAATAGTTGTTGCGCCGGCGTCCACCGCCGCGCGAATTAATTGCCCCGTACCGTAGCTGTCCGCTCGCAGGGACGCGTCTGGTCCCGGGGTGATCCATGCCAGCCCGCTGGCTTCCGCCATTTCAATAACGGCAATGGCGTCGTGGCTCTCGTCCCCGTCGTGGCCATCGGAGCGCTCGGTGAATTCATCCATTCGACGCGAGTGAGAACCACTGGAGTCGGAGGGCTTCATGAGGACCCAGCGTGCGTCGTGGTCGTCGCCAATTGGGCCGCGTACCCTCGTTACACGCAGGTCAGCATCATAATCGGCGTACGGATCGTCCCCACCACTACGACGGTGTCGGGACGATGACAGGGCGACCTCGATAAGGCCTTCGCCGCCGTCGGAAACGGGAATTGTCGCGCACTCGGCGCGCGGGAGGGCACGCTTCACCCCACGTTCCATAGCCTCCGCTGCCTCCGCGGCGGTGAGCGACCCCTTGAATTTGTCCGGGGCTATCAGTACGCGCATAAGAGCCGTCCCCTGTGTAAACCGGGTGCAACCGGGTATCGGGTGTTACCGAATGCTGCTGGTGAGGCTATGAATTCGAGTCAGGAACGGACTGAACCTGCTGTCCCTGGTCAAGCTGGGTCGAACCAGTAGAAACACTTGCGCTACCCGAGCTGGAGCTTTGGCTGCTACCTGTAGCGTCAGAGCTTCCCGCAGTCGAACCGCTGGAACTCGTTCCCGCACTTCCCGACGAACCCGACGAATTCGCATCGGAACCGTCACTACCAGGCGCTCCGCCACTGCCCAGGGCAACCATCGCATCAGATAGTGCCTTTTCCAGCTGCCCTAAGGTGGTTCCAGCGTTGTCACCCAAAAGCCCTTGGAGCTGGTCTTTCGGAAGCCCACCGTTCTGCGATACTTCGCTCACAGCCCGGACAAGCTGGTCAGCAAGCTGGCCGCCGAAGCCCTCTTCGCGGATCGTGTCCCACAGCTGAGACAGCGACACCGTTCCGGCCGCCACGCCCAACGTCGCCACCAGAACCGAATCCGGAATGGGGACGTTAAACGAATTGCCAATGGTCTTGAGAACCGGGTTTGAGCTGGTCTGCAGCTGATGCTGAATGTCGTTGGACACGCTTGCCGACGCCACATCAGCGTCCACGGCTGGCTTCACCGTGGTGGCCACGCCGCCAACCGGGGTGTCTTCCTTCATGCTCTTCGCCAGCGAGGCGAGCTCGGAGTCCGATCCGTCGTACTTGTTCAAGTCGACTTCGGTGTTAACGCCGTCGACGGACCCTGAACCGGAGTGCTGCCAGAATGTCACGTGGTTCCAGCCACCGGGGATGGTCGATGGCAGGGAATCCTCGTAGTACGCCAGCCACAGCGGCATGTCGGAGAACTCCGTGGTGTTCCCCATGTTGTTAATCCAGAAGCTGTAGTAGGTGTACATGATCGGTGTGCGGCCGGTCTGCTTCTCGACCTCGTCAACCCAGTCACGGACCCACTTTTGCAGCTGGGATGGGCTCAGACCGCCCGTTTCCTCCAGGTCCAAAGCTGGGGGTAGCGACGGCTGCGGCTGGTTGGCTAGTTCCTTCGTGTAGAACTGTGCCTCTTGGCGCGGATCTCCGCCGGGCCGGGCGTAGTGATACGAACCAATCGTCAGGCCAGCGGCCTTGGCCTTCTTCGAGTCAGATGAGAAGTACGGGTTGGTGTAACTCGTACCTTCCGTGGCCTTAATGAACGCGAACGACTGGTTGTCGTTGGCCACTGAATCCCAGTCGATCGCCTGCCCACCGAAGTGATTGTTGCTCGAGACGTCGATGCCGTTGAGGGCATCGGCTGGCGTAAACCCTGTCGCCGTGGACACGAGGGCGGCCGTCGTCAATAAAGAGCCTGTCATAAGGGCTGCGCCGGCGAATTTCCGGTGTTTCATCGTTTTCGGGAACGGGTTGAGCCCCGGGATGATTCGACGAAACCGGGTACGCGAACGTGCGGCGGAGGGCTTACGCAAGTCAGACATGGCCACACTCTAACTCATTAGACACATAAACAACAGGCGAAACACGCTACTCATACGATTACTTGCGCATCATCGCTTTCTCTACCTGGCACAGCGGGGGCTCGACCTGGCATAACAATTGCCGACGAAAGCACCGCCCCGCACAGAATGGCCGCCTTATTCCGCCTCATTGCGCAGCGGTCGTCGGCACTGATGGATATGCGGTGTCACGCACGGGAATCAGATCCCAGGCTTCTTTATGGCTAGGCAGAGGACGTTTCTTATCCCGCTTCGCCTTCGACCAGTTTTTAACCAGAATGACGATGGTCACAGCGAGCAGAGCAAGCCAGTCGACGATAACGGCGACGAGCTGGAGTGAACTTGGCCATTGGAAGTTCCACCATCCGTGGAACGCGATCGCGCCGAGCACGCTACCGATGCCCACCATCAACCGCCACACCATAGATTTGTTGGTCAGCATGAGGGCGCTGGCCATTCCGAAACCGGCCAGACCTGCGCACATGGGGTGTAATCCGAAGCCCAATCCGGTGCGGAGGATCCACATTTCGGTGGCACCTTGCACGTCTGAGGTGGCGTTATAGAGGGCTCCACCACCGCTGTACACGAAGTTTTCCATGACCTCGAACCCCATACCGACGGAAAGACCAGCCAGCAGTCCGTGCCACGGCCTATCCCACACGCGTCGCGCCATGAAGAGGATGACGAAAACGCCCAGTGCCTTGGCGAGTTCCTCCGGAATCGCGCCGGTTGCGGAGGCTTCGAACCGCCCCAAGCCCGCTTCCTTCAGAATGTCGGAGAACGCAAGCTCTGTGATCATGACCGTAGAGATGACCATGAATGCTCCCCAGTAGAGGCTCACGATCACCCAAATCAGGCTGCCTTTTCTCCAGATCGGCAGGAATCGCATGATGGCGAAGAACACGGTGAGGTAGATCACGGCCCCCACCACGCCTACTGCAACAGCGTCGGGTGTTTCCGCGAGAGTCATGGCAGACATGAGACCGCCAGCGATCAGGCACACCACCGCCAGAACGATGTACGTCCAGGTGAATACGTCTTTTCGCATTACGCCTCCCCCGTGTGTGGTAGATGTTCGTCGGACTCTCCGCGAGAGTCATTGTCACTGGTGGCCGACTTTGTCAGGGCCATGCGCACGGCATCGGTTTTCAGGCCACGCGCGGAAACAATTTTGCTCATTGTGTTAGCTAGGGCGTCGTCGTCGGTGCTGCTCACGGTGGCGATAATGGTTGTTGATTTATCGTCCTTCTTGGTGAAAGCCGCCGACACCACTTTCTTCGCGTCCGGTTTGGTGACGGATTCCTTCGGTTCCAGGGCCGTTACGCGCGCGTCCCATTCGCCATTGGATGCCTCCGTGGTGGGCAGGTCGCCGTTGATTTTGACGTGGGCGGTAGCCCTGATGCCACGACGGAACACGTGGTCGACATCATCGTTGCCTGTCATCGTGGCCGTGTCGATGTTGACGTTGCCGCACTTGTAGGTGGATCCGTACGGGTTATCGTCCGACTGGTCGTAGCATTCTCCCAGGTTAGGCCCGGTAAAGTTCGTACTGTCCTTCATGCCGACGGTGATGTCCCCACCGTGTTTGTCGCCGGGATAGTCACCGGGCGCGCCTTTATCGATAATGACCGGCGCGGCTAGTAGGCCTCCGACGACGATTAACGACGCTGCCCAAATAGCGGTTTTCTTGGACCCCTGCGGAAGGGGTTGATAACGGGATGCGTCGGCGTCGAGCTCCCGGGCCGTGTCAAGATCGCCGGCTGCGTCAGGATTTTGACCTCCCCCGACGCCTCCGTCGACGCTTGCGACGGTGCTGCTCGTGGGTGGCTGCCCCTCTTTCGGTGCGTCCCCCCACGGCGGTATGTCGTGTGTATTCTCGCCACTCATGACGAAGGACAATAGCAGCACAGCGGGACATCAGGGTGCCTGCGCACGTAGATTTTGTATGGAAAGCACCACAGAATGACGGGCGGTCGGTAGTATCTGGGTGGTGACCTGCCCATTTACCCGCTTCTTATAGCTAATAAAATTCTGTTTTGTAACCAAAATCACCTGGGCTGTGCAGCCCACACATCACCACAAGCGGATGCCGGCAACCCCAAAACGGCCCCGCTACCAACGATGGTTGCGTGACTGCATGTCCTACCCGCCCGCTATCATTCCTCACACATGAAAGGAAGGTCATAATCGTGAACAATCCCGAGCCCACCACACCATCAAACAACGAGCCATCAAACACCCATCACGCAGGCAAAACATCAATCCCTGACAACATTTCCGAGGCCCCAGCTACTCGCCCTTCTCCCAGCGACGATCTCTACCGCTACGTGTCCGGCCCGTGGCTATCGCACCACCCCATCCCCGACGATCGCCCCGTCGACGGCACCTTCCACACCCTCCGCGACCAGGCAGAAGAGGATGTCAACGCGATTATCAAAGACGCCGACCCCACCACACGGATCGGCGCGGGTTTCGCCAGCTTCATGGACGTCGACGGCGACAAGGGCGTCAACCAGGCCGGTTTTGCTCCGCTGAAGGACGATCTCGCACGTATCAACGTCGATAATCTTGAGGATTTTGCGCGGGCACTCGGCGCGTTAGACGTCGTCGGGATTGGTGGTTTGGCCGGTTATTACGTAGCTAAGGCATCGGATTCCCCCATCGACGCGGCCTATCTGAATCAAGGCGGGCTCACCCTTCCCGATGAGGCCTACTACCGCGAAGAGGCTCACCGCCCCATCGTCGACAAGCTCAAAGAGCACATTGCGACGATGTTCACGATGGCTCGCGATGCCACCAGCGGCCCGGAGTGGGAGGACTCTCCCCTGGTCCCGGCAGAATTCGACGACGCGTCGAATGAGAAGTTGGCGGAGACCATCATTGAGTTTGAGACGCGCCTCGCCAAGGGTCACTGGAATGTGGAGGACACTCGCGACGCGCTCAAGACCTATAACCCCACCGCCGTGGACGATTTGCCCACCGGTTTCCCGTGGAAATCATGGCTGGAAGCGACAGAATTGTCGACGGACACGATCGTGGTTAGCGAACCGAGCTATCTGGAGCATGTGGCGACGCTGGTACAGGAAACGGATCTGTCCGTGCTGAAGCTGTGGGGCGGGTGGCAGATCTTGACGCAGCGTGCGTCGTTGCTGGCCGAGGACGTGAGCCGCGAGTCGTTTAACTTCTACGGTCGCGTGTTGTCGGGCTCGACCGAACAGCGTGCCCGGTGGAAGCGCGCGGTGTCCTTCCTCGATGGCTCCATTTCCGACGACATCGGCCGGGAGTTTGTCGCGCGCCATTTCCCGCCAGAGCACAAGCAGAAGATGCTGTCCCTGGTGGATTACCTGCTGAAGGCGTACCGCCAGCGGATTAGCAGCCTCGATTGGATGACGCCGGATACGCGGGATCGTGCGCTGGAGAAGCTCGGGACTTTCCGCGCGAAAATTGCCTACCCGGATCAGTGGAAAACCTACGACAAACTGGAGTTTTCCCCTCATGGCGAGGATCTAGTGGCTAACTCCCGACGCGCGGCGGCGTGGCGCCACCGGTATGAGATCGCCAAGGTGGGGAACCCGACGGACCGGTCCGAGTGGGTGGCCCCGGCCCAAATGGTCAACGCTTTCTATAACCCGGTGGTCAATGACATCACGTTCCCTGCTGCGATCCTTCGCCCGCCGTTCTTCAACCCCGACGCGGACATGGCCCAGAACTTCGGCGGTATCGGCGCGGTCATCGGCCATGAGATTGGCCACGGTTTCGACGATCAAGGCTCGCAGTTCGATGGCGAGGGCAATTTGAACTCGTGGTGGACGTCGGAAGATCGCGAAGCCTTTGAAAAGCTGACGGGGAAGTTGGTGAATCAGTTCAATCCGCTTATCCCGAAGGGTCTTGAGCAGCGCGGACTGACTGCCCAGCACGTCAATGGTCGTTTCACCCTCGGCGAGAACATCGGCGACCTCGGTGGCCTGGGCATTGCTGTGGTGGCCTACCGCCTGTACCTCGAGGACCAGGGGCTCACGCCCGAAACGTCCCCGGAGATGCCCTTCCTTCTTACCGACGGCACCGCCCTGGCACCCCTGGGTAAGGAGTCGGAGGCGGACACCGGCATGAACTACGACGACGCCCCCACCTTCACGGCCATGCAGCGACTCTTCCTGGCCTGGGCAAACGTGTGGCGCACCGCAATCCGCCCGCAACTGAGTGCGCAGTACTTGGCGATCGATCCCCACTCGCCCTCTGAGTTCCGGTGTAATGTCATCGCCCGAAATATCGACGAATTTGCTGAGGCCTTCGACGTCCACCCGGGCGATGGAATGTGGCTGGACCCGAAGGACCGCGTCCAGATTTGGTAGCCGTCTGTGGTGGCGTACCGCTGTGAGCTCAACGGTTGTCCGGCTCAACGGTTGTCGATGGCGAGTGAAGAAATAATGAGGTGACGGATGGGGAACGCCTTAACGCGTCTTCGGCAGCTGTATTCACGCTTCGGCCCAGCCCTCATCGGCCAGGCACTGAACTTCGTGGCCATGGTGGTGCCGGTGGTGGCCAAGCAGCCGGGAATGGTGGCGTACATGCTGTTTCCGGTGTCCCTGGGCATGATCGTGTCCCGCACGATGACGTTGAGTTACCACAGTGTGTATCTCCGCCTTCCCGACGACCGACTGTCATTTTCGACGGCTGCCTCGGGCTTTATGGCGATGGTGGGCACAGTCGCGCTGGGTGTTGTCGGCGTTGCGCTGATGTGGCTCCATCCTGCGTGGTCGGCGCGGGTGCTGTGGGCGATGCTCGCAACGGTGGCGATCACTGTGTACAACATGTACGTGGCGATCACGATCCGCGAAGACCGGATGGACGTGTATTCGCGGGTTCGTTTTCTCTACGGCGTGGTGAACATTGTGGCGACCTGCGTGGTTGTATTCCTCGTCCCCGTCCGTGAGGGCCTCATTTACGTTGCCGCGCTGAACTACGTGGTGGGCGCGGTGTTGTTGGCCCGGGCTACGAACCAGCAGGTGGGGGCAGCGATTAAGCGGGAGTGGTCGTCATTGGTGGCGTTCCCGTCGGTATTCGCGTCACCCTTGCGGTCCTACATCCGGGAACACAAAGAAGCGACAACAGGCACATTTTTCGGCGATATCGGCTTCCAAATCCAAGGAATGGTCACGCCGGTCCTGGGTTCCTACGCGAACGCATGGGCAATTGTTGTCCGTCTCTACGGTGGGTTCTTGACGCTGGCACAGCAGGTTGTCTCCCCCAGCTTTGAGGCTCCCGCGTCGAAAGCGATCCGCAACAACGATCCCGACGGTTACCGCGTGCAATTGCGCATTGCGACGATCGTGGCCGTGGTACTCGGTGTGGGGACGGCTTTGGTCCAGTATGCGGCCATTGTGTGGAATGATCGCGCGTACCTGGGGGCGGACTATCTTCCGCTGTTTGTTGCGCTCTCCCTGTACGCGACGACGGGCATGGTCTCCGCGATGCTCTCGAAGTACCCGGTTATCGTGGGCAAACAGCGAGGATACATGGTGTGGAGCGGTGCCCGCGCCGTGTTATTCATGCTGGTCCCGCTCGTTTTCCATGGTGGGCCGGTCGTGTACCTGTTCTGCGCGATTATGACGGTGAGCATTGTCGCGGTGCCATACTTGTGTTCTCCAGTGTCGACGCAGGGACGGCACGCTCAGGTCTGACGGGGAGCGTACCGGGTGCGTGTGCAGGCTGAGCGCGTACCGCGTCGGTGCTATACCCGCGTATATCCTGCGTCTTTCACGACGCGATCCAGCGCCTCTACCCCGGCGCGATGCACTTTCTGGGACACGAATCCGGAAATGATGACGCGATACGTGCGGCCTTCTTCGAAACTCCCGACCAGTAAGGTCCCGAGCCCCTGTGTTCCGACGGCGATTTCTTGGGGTTCATCGGGGGCCAAACGGTTATAGGTCCACATGGTGGTGACCGACGATGGGCTGGTGGCGGATCGAATAGCCATCGGGGGAAGAGGAACCGTGCGCGGCAGCTGAAGGATTTGTTTCACTAATTGCGGCGCGGCACTCAGAGCTGCGCGCGTGACCGCGAACGGCGATTTCAAGCGTTCTTTCGTCGCGGCAATGTCGGTAGCGCGTGAACCCCCAACAGTAATCCGCGATCTCACAAGGAGATTCCCGCCGCGGTGAGCCAGGATTTTACTGTTGCGACGCAGCCCAACGATGAGCCAAAACTCGTTGGGGTCGAGATAACCGTCGCCTTCATCAAGCTGGCTGTTGAGCTCATTCCACCAATCCCACGCCAAGGGAATGGCCCGCGGTTTGTTTCCTTCTTGACCTTCCCATGTGTACGTCAAGGTGGTGGTAAGTAACTCCGTCGGAGCCGTGTCCACCGGCTGCCGGTTCATGGCCTGTTGGTCATCGTGATTATCCGACGACGCTTTTTCAGCGCTCAGAACATCTTTTACGCTGCGCAACGTTGCTCGCGGCCGTCTGATCAGCGTTTCCACCCACGCACCGAATTGCATGAGGAAGGTGGCGTCGCTACGGGTAAGTTTTCGCGGTGCCACCGTGGGCGTGCCGTTCACTGGTTGCCCATGACCGTCGTCGGCAAAACGCCCACACGGCCATATAGATCCCACATATGCGTACACGCTCCCTAGCCGATCCCGCATCGTGGGCCCGTCACCCCACATGTGGTGGATAGCGAACCCCCGCCACACTCCGAGTTGATACACGAAGATCTGCGTCAGCGGCCGCTCGTCCTTGGTGGCGAGGTCACGGCACATCAACGTAATGAGGCGAGCAGGGGCGGCTGGGTCATCGGAAGCAGCCGGTTGCGTTGCAGAATCCTCCAGGTTCACAAAGTGGACGTCGGTTCCCGGGAAACCTTCCGTGATCATGTCGGTAATCACACGGCGGTGGCGTTGGCATTGTGCGTCGTCGTCGCCAAATAATGGGGCGCGCCCGTCGGTGGGGATCGTGCGCAGGGACCATGTTCCGTCCCACCGCCAATCTTGGAAAAGGCTCACGAGGCGGCGGCGAAGTGTCGTTCTATCTCGGGGAATGGTCATATTATCCGTTTCCTTCGTTCAGCACCCTGCGGTCCGGCACCGGGCTCAACGTATGCAACTAATTTATGCGCCTGCAGTGGCTGCCCGTGACAGTGACTGCTGTGCGTTGTCCTCTCTATCTTTCCTGCCGGCTTTTTTATTGTCGACGCTGGACTCAGGCATCTTCCCTAACCATCTCCCCTAGACTGGGAGCCACTGTTTGAAAGATAACCGTAGGCTCCGCATTCCGAGAGCTATTCGCCCGCGTTTCCCCAGCTATATCCCCCAGTTTCCCGAGGTCGGCCCGCATGAACACAACTCCACATTCCCCAGGCGGCTCTCCGCGCTCCGAGGGAGACAATGCTTCACCGGCCACCCCGGCGCGGGGTAGCTCGTCGTTAGGAAAGAACGGTACATCGCCCCGAACCGGAAAGCTCGTCGCTCTCAGCGTGATCATTATTGCGGTCTGGCTGGGCATCGCCGCTTTCGGCGGGCCACAATTCGGCAATCTCAGCAATGTTGCAACTAACGATCAGTCGTCATTTCTGCCGCAATCGTCGGAATCTGCGCAGGTCCAACAGAAGATCAAGGAGTTCGGGGATCAAGATCGGCTCCCGGCGATCGTTGTTGTTGAGCAGTCTGACGAAAAGCCCTTGGATATCTCGGCGCTGGGTCCGGTTACTCAACAACTTCGCGATGCTGCGGGAGGAGACGACTCCGCGAGCCCATTCATTCCATCCGACGACAAAACCGCAGCTCAAATGGTTGTTCTGCTTCCGTCTGACAGCAACCCGACGGATGCGGTGGAAGACCTCACATCGACTTTGAAGTCCGATCTCCCCTCCGACGTCAAAGGGTGGGTAACGGGCCCGGCTGGCTTTACGGCTGATTTATCGGACGCTTTCAGCGGCATCGACGGGCTGCTTCTGCTCGTGACGGTGGCCGCCGTGTTGGTCATTTTGGTGGCCGTGTACCGGTCCCCCTTCCTCCCGTTCCTTGTCCTGCTCGGGTCCATGATCGCCCTCGCGGCCGCGGTCGGGGTTAACGTTGCACTGGCCTCGTCGGGGATCGTCATGATTAATGGCCAGATCCAGGGGATTCTCTTCATTTTGGTCATCGGCGCGGCGACGGATTACGGCCTTTTATACACGGCCCGTTACAGGGAGGAATTACGCAAGCTCCCGCCTTCGGATACGCGCCTCGGGTCGGCATGGCAGGCGACGCGCGCTGCGTGGCTGGGTTCGTGGCGCCCGATTCTTGCCTCGGCGGGAACCGTGTCGGCCGGTTTGCTGTGCTTGCTGTTCTCTGACTTGGCCTCGAACTCTGGTTTGGGCCCGGTCGCGGCGGTGGGAATCGGCTGCGCCATGATCGTGTCATTGACGTTCCTACCTGCTGTTTTATTCCTTACGGGCAGCCGTGTGTTCTGGCCTCGCGTGCCGACGCCGTCCGAGGGTGACGCTGACGCTGCGTCCCCAGTGTGGTCGTGGGTGGCGAGAACTGTGTCGCGCCGCCCGTGGCAGTTGGCGGTGGGAGTGTCGGTCGTGTTGGCCGCTGGCTGTGTAGGGGTGACGACGCTCCACGCGGATGGTGTTCCCCAAAGTGAGTTCGTGCTGGGCGACAGCCAGGCACGCAATGGCCAGGCTGTGCTGAATGAACACTTCCCGGGAGGCTCGGGCTCCCCGGCGTACGTCGTGGTTCCCGAAGAAAAGATGCCGTCTGCAGCGCGCGTTATGCAGGGAACAACGGGGGTTGAATCGGTATCAGTATCGAGTAAGGATTCGCCGTCGGGCTCGCTCCCTCTTTCCCCCGACGGGACAGTGCAGTCGGGAACAGGAGATTCCGACGCGGGTTCAGGCGAAAATCCTCGGCCTGGCCAGCCCGGTTCCCCCACCGTCGTTGATGGCGACGTCTTGCTGTCGGCCACGTTAACGTCGCCGGTGTATTCGGATGACGCACAACACACGATCACGACATTGCGTCACGAATTGAAAGGCATGAACGCCGAGGTCGGTGGCACTACCGCAATCAACGTCGATACCAATGCGACGTCGGTACATGATCGGAAAGTGATTGTTCCAATTGTTCTGGCGTTGATCACTATTTTGCTCGCTGCGTTGTTGCGCTCGCTGCTCGCACCGCTGGTCCTGGTGCTATGCACGGTGCTGAGTTATGGCGCAGCGCTGGGTGTGGCGTCGTTGCTGTTCACGGCCGTGGGTTTGGATCGTGCGGATCCGACGGTGCCACTGTACGGATTCATTTTCTTAGTGGCGCTAGCTATTGACTACACGATTTTCTTGATGACGCGCGTCCGCGAGGAAGCTCCCGCCGCCGGCACCCGCGAGGGTATGCGTCGTTCGCTCGTCTCCACGGGCGGGGTGATTACCAGTGCCGGGCTTGTGCTGGCGGCCACATTTGCCGCGCTCTTCGTGATCCCGATTCAGTTCCTGGTGCAGCTGGCGATCATCATTTCGTTGGGCGTGCTTATCGACACGTTTATCGTGCGGACGTTCTTGGTGCCGTCGATCGTCGAATTAATTGGCCGACGGGTGTGGTGGCCGTCCCGCCTGTCCCGGAAGTCAGGCAGCACGACCACGGACACGTCGGCCTAATGCACGTTCCCGATTCCGGCGCTGGGGCATTCCTACGTTGAGCCCCTCCAGCGCCGGCCTATCGATGCACCGCGCTATTTCTGCACCGGGTCACGACGACCAAGCCGCACCTTCTTGACTTCGCGACCATTCTCAACGTCGCTGTCTTTGAAGCCGAAGAAGTACGTGAGCACAAACGAGACGACCAGCGACGTCACCGAGGCTATGAGGTAACCCCAGAAGTTCGCGCCGATGCCCACTCCCGGCGGGAGGAACGACGGGAAACCAACAAGCGCGCCGGTGAATGCGTACATGGTGACGTGGAACATGCCAGTCAGAATTCCGCCCGCTGCACCACCGATTGAAGCCATGATGAACACGCGGCCGTATTTCAGGTTGATACCGTACATGGCCGGCTCGGTAATTCCGCAGAACGCGGAGATCGCTGCCGGACCTGCAAGCTCTTTGATCTTGAGGAGTTTGGTCTTCAGGAAGATGGCGAGCACTGCACCACCCTGGGCGACCATGGTCGCGGAAATGATCGCGTTGATCGGGGAATCCCCACCGGGGCCGGACACTTGGTCTGTCACGATCGGGATAACAGCCCAGTGCAGACCGAAAATGACGAGGCACTGGTAAAAACCACCGATGATGAGACCAGAAATCGTGGGCGAGAGGTGGTAGATCCACATCAGAGTCGACGCAATGCCTTCCGAGACAAACATGACGGCTGGGCCAAGAATCAACATGATGGCCAGCGATACGATAACGACTTCACACAGTGGGACGAAGATCATGCGCAGCACAGTCGGAATGACCTTCTTCAGCCACGGCTCCACGACGGAGGCCAGCCACGCGGCGACGATCATCGGGAAAATAGAGTTCGTGTACGTCGCCATATGGAAAGGCAGACCGAAGAATTCGGCATTCAGCGACATGCCGAGCAGAGATTTATCCCCTGGTTTTGAGGCTATGTCCACCAACGAGGGATACGCCAAAACACCGCCAATGATCGAGACGATGATGGGGTCTGATCCGAGTCTTCGAGCGGCGGTAAAACCGACGAAGATGGGCAGGAAGTAGAAGACAGAGTCGCCCATGGCATCAATGATGATGTAGGTCTGGGTGCTTTTATCTACCCATCCTGCCTGCACTAATAGCTCAAGGATGCCCTTCAAAATACCGGCCGCGGCCAACAGACCGATGACGGGAATCATGGACCCCGTGATCACGCCGATCAGCGAACTGAACCCCAGCTTGGCCCAGCCCCAAAGGGTGGTGGGACGTTCTTTAGGTTCGGCATCCGCTGCATCTGTCGTTTCGACGTCCCCGAGCTGCTTGGTCACAGCATCGTAAACATCTTCGACGGCAGGGCCGATAACGACTTGGTACTGGCCACCTGCTTTAACGACGTCGATCACGCCATCGGTGTCACGGACAGCGTCATCGTTCGCTTTGGATTCGTCTTTGAGGTAGAAGCGCACGCGTGTGATGCAGTGCGTCAGCGAACTGATGTTCTCTTTGCCACCAATGTTGTTGATGACGTCCCATGCGGTGGCGTCGTAGCCGGTCAGATCGGCCGGGCGTTCGGCGGCAGCGTTCCCCTGGTCAGCATTGCCTTGACCTGCGTCGGCAGCGTCACCTTGCCCAGCGTCGGCACCCTCGCCGGAAGCTGCGGGCACGGACGCCGGTGTGGAACCCGCTGCAGCTCCCGAGGCTGCACCGGAAGCACTACTCCCTTCCGCGTTGCTCGTCGTCGATTTCTCGGAGGACTCGGCGGACTTGGGCTTTTTCAGGGTGGCAGCAGCAACGGGGTCACCCGACGTGACGGCCTTATGTGTGACTTTGAGGTCGTCGAGCTTCTTCGCCGTGTTGGTGATCGCGACGATGACGGTGGTGTCTTTACCCGCCGATTTAATGACGTCGACGTCCATGATGCCGACTTTGTCCCCGGCGTGGAGCTGGTCGCCTCGGGAGATCGTCATGTCGAAGGGTTCACCTTTGAGCTCGACGGTGTCGATCCCTAGGTGGACCAGGACTTCAAGCCCGTTTTCGGTTTTGAGCGCGAATGCGTGGCCGGTTTTGGCGACCATCATGACTTTCCCCGATACGGGCGCTAGGATCTTCCCGCTCTTCGGCTTGGAAATTCCTAGTCCGTCTCCGACGACTTTTTCGGAGAACATGGGATCGGGGACGTCTTCAATGGGAATGACTCGTCCGGACACGGGAGCAACGATTTCAACGACATTGTCTTTCCCCGTCGCGCTTTTGTGCGGCACGGTCTGCGATGTCGTGACGTCCTCGGAGGGGCGCTCGGAAGGAGTATCTGTCATGTGTCTACTTCCTGAATAAGTGAGCCTTCTTAGACTTGTCTCTGCCAGCTTACCCATAGACAACGTGGCACTATGACCTCGCATCCGGTCTTGGGACGGAGACGGTGCGGACTCGGTTCAGCATCGGTGCTGCATCGATCGCGCGAGCACGGTGAGGTAAGCACAACAATGTGCCGTTGTCACGCACTCTGGCGGTGCCCATCAGCGCGCATTAGCACCCTCGTTGGACAAGTACTTTCGCGACGCCCCCGGTTTGGTATGCCCACTCCCATATTGTGTCTTTCCAGCTCAGAGGGGTTTTATGATACCCGACGTTAAGATCGCCGTTGTAGCATCGTCCGATGATCATCCGGGCGCGGGCGACGTGATATTTTCCGGTCGCGTACACCATGATGTGTGACCACCCGTGCTCCTCGGCGAGCTGTTCGATGGCCTGCGCTTCGCCCCGCGTCGTACTCGGGTCGGGGTGAATGCAGTACACAGCGGCGCCAGGTTCGGGCGCACAGATCCGCGCGCCGAGGTCAGGTTTTTCAGTGTAGGGGTCTGAAATAACGAGGTTCGTGGTGTAGTTGTGCGCTAGATTTCGTGTTGTTTCATAAGTATCGACGCCACCGTGGGGGCCGCCGAGTTGCACAATAGCGTCGACGTGGGCGGGCTGTTTATCGACGTGGGGGAACCATAAAAAGCGCGATGCGAAAACGCACCATGCGACGACGACGATCGCGGCAATCACCGCGAAAGCGCGGCGTACGGGGTGGTGCCGTCGTATGTGAGAGCGGTGAGACGGGCGCATTCAACCTCGGCTTGGTGTTTGGGGCGGGCGTGAAACAACGGGCGTAAAACTAGACATCCTGGCCATTAATAATGGCCTTGACCAGTGCTTTAACGTTATCGCGAACTTCACGGCTGATGCGCATGAAGTCGTCGTCGTTCTCTGCCACAGGGTCTGGGATGTCTGGGCCGTGGGCGTCGAGTATCTCTTTGCCGGCGCGGGTAGCACGAAGGTGCGCGATGTCGTCGGGGAAGCGGACTGAATCGATCGCCGACCAGGCTGCGAGTTGCCTCAGTGTTGCTGCTTTCTTGAGGAGGGCGGGTGCGATGCGGAGTGCGTGTTCGACGTGGGCGATTTCCATACCGACGACGATGTCCGCGCCCGCGAGGGCTGCCCTGTTGAGGCGCGTTGAGGAGAAGCCGTCGGCGTTAATGCCCTCTTCGGCGAGGAAGCGTAACGCCCGGGGATCCATGGGCGTTCCGCGGTGCGCGTGTGTTCCCGCGCTGGCGAATTCGAGTTCCGGTAAGGGTGAATCAGCTGGTTGCGGGCCCTTTGTCTTCGCCTGGGCGGCGAGTTCATTGGCAAACGAACGCGCGACATATTCGGCCACGGGCGACCGGCATTGGTTACCGGTGCAGACGAAGACGATCTTCATAGGCCTCTACCCTAGTCAGTCGTCCTTCCCGTCGCCCTTTTTAGCTTCCTCGGTGTCTTCGTTCTCAGCGACGGAGTCCTCGTCAGAGTCTGTGGACGTTGTGTCTTCGACGGTGTCGCTCCCGTTGGCTTCGGCCTCTGCGGTGTCCTCACTCGTATCAGCCTGGACGGTCTCGTCGGCAGCATCCTCATCAACGTCGGCACTCGTCGCATCCTCGTCGGCACTCGTCGAATCCCCAACAGCGTCGTCCTCGGAGGTATTACTCTCGTCGACATCCTGCTGCTCATCGACGTCGGCCTTGTTCAGACCGGCATCATCCTGCCCAGACTCATCCTTTTCAGTCTTCTCTTCATCACCGACGCTGGTCGTCGAACTCCCGCTCGCCACCGAAGATGCAGGAGCCGCAGCCACAGCCGCAGCCTTATGTTCGCTTTCCGATTCGTACCTGGAGTAGGACCCC
>NZ_JAUMTY010000008.1:16402-49010 GCF_030530965.1 Corynebacterium sp.
AGCCACAGCCGCAGCCTTATGTTCGCTTTCCGATTCGTACCTGGAGTAGGACCCCACGTATCGCCCTTCGTCGGACTTTTGCGGCACGGCCGTCAGAACAGTACCGATGATCGGCGCATGAACCGCCCGCAGCGATGCAAGCGTCCGGGTGACGTCATCGTAGTTACGCTTCCCGTATCGAACAGCGACGATAACGGCGTCGACAGTGGTAGCGACCAACGCACCGTCGGTAACAGGCAGGATCGGTGGCGTATCCACGATCACCCAGTCGTAGCGCTCCCGTAATTCGTCGAGAACGTGGCGGAACGCCTGGCTGCCCAGAAGCTCGCCAGGGTTCGGGGGTGTCACACCTGCAGCAAGGACGTCCAGCCCTGCGATCTCGGTTTCCTGCAGAACATCGGCCACGTCGGCGTCCCCAGCCAGCGCCGTCGAGAGGCCCACGGAACTGTGGATAGCACCGCCAAAGTAGGTCGTCATCTTGGACCGCCGCATGTCCGCATCAACCAGGCACACGGTGTCGCCGTCGGCGGCCAGAGCCCCGGCGAGGTTCAGGCTGGTCATGGACTTACCGTCGGCGATCCGCGCACTCGTCACGGAAATCACGCGCGGCGGGTTGTCCACATTGACGAACCGCAGGTTAACGCGCAGTTCGCGGAATGCCTCGGCCGGCCGGACGCGATCGTCGTTAAAGTCCAGGGGCTTGGTGCGCTGAGCCTCCGGAATGACCGGCACGCTCCCCAGCTTCGGCAGGCCCGTGCGCCGCTCGAGTTCCTCACTCGACCGCACCGAGCGATCCAGGAAGAACCGCAGCGCAACAAGGATGCACGCCACCAGGAACCCGAGCACACCACCGAGAATCAGGTTCATGGCCATTTTCGGCGACGACGGCTGCGTCGCTTTTTCGGGGCTATTGATCAACGAGATCCTGGGGGCCGTCGTGGACTGCTGGTTCGACGACGAGCGCGACCTCGAATTCCCGTTGTTGTCGTTGTTGTCGGTGCGCGCTTCGAGTTGTTCGGCCTGGTTGGAAAGAACCTTCACGGCATCCGACGCGATCCTTTGCGCCTGAGCAGCGTCGGTGTCCGTGGCGGAGATTTCCATGACCACGGTGTCTTGAACGACGGTCGCCTCGAGTTCCTTGGTGAGGTCCCGCGGTGTCATGTCTAAGTTGAGGTCTTTGATGACCTGTTCGGCAAGGACATCTCCGCTGACGAGCTGCGCATAAGACTGCATCCTTTGCTCAGCGAACTGGGTGCTTTGGTAAGCGTCGGAAATAGATCCGTCGCTATCCACCGAGACGAAAACCGACGCTGTCGACGTGTATTTCGTCGGCATCAGCATGGAGACACCCCATGTGCCGGCGACACCCAGGACGATAAACAGCGCAAGGATCCAGGCGTTACGCCGGATTACTGCCCATATTCGTCGGACGATCTGAGTCCGATCCTCTTCGGGAGGCATAGCGACACCCGCGGGGTGTGGGTAGGCATCGGCGTGGTCACTGTACTGCGGGTAAGTCATTTAGCTCTCACTTTGACGGGCTGAAGGGTGGTCACTCGGTCGGTTGGGTGCTGAAGGAGGATGGGATGGCGGCGATAGCTGAGTTGGCGTCGGCAATGGTGGACTTGCCACACCGCGCCCGGCACCACTGCCGCCTGCCACACCGTGCTTTGCCACACGCTCAGCGCCACGATCCCCTGCCGCAACAATAAAGAACAACGGGATCAGTGGCGTGAGGTGCCGGAGTGCGGACCCATAGTCTGGTTCGAAAAGCCCCTGCACGACGGCAAATGCGGCGATCAGACACACTGCCCGCCCCACGAGCGGGGGTCGGTAGTCGCTGCGCAGCCACTGCCGGACCGCGTGGAAGTAGGTCGCCCAAAAACTGGCGATCACTACGAAAATCACCAGGTAGTAGGGCGATAGTTTAGCCGCCAAGGTCACGGGGAACATCAGCATGACCGTCGAGAGCACAACATTGACTATTCCCGCGATCGGTTCGGGGTGCTCGACAAAGCGGCCGATCAGGGACCCGGTGTCGGCTCCTCGGCCCGCGTTGACCAAGGTGCGGTAGTGGTCCGCGGGAAAGCCGCGAGCCACAATCACTAACGACGCCACCAATGAACAGGCCACCATCAGCAGAATGAATCGGCGGGTTGTAATCCACCGACGGGACAGCGCGGTGTTAGAAACAAAGAGTCTGAGCCCAAAGAAAAAGACGGCGATAAGCACCCAATACGGGCGGAAATAATGGCCCAACGCAGCCATAACGACGGCCAGAACACAGTCCCATATCCACGCTGACCGTAGGCCCGTCGGCACGGCCGCGACGACGATCACCACAGCGCTGATGATGATTTCCTTGGTATAAACTCCCTGGTAGACGCCTACAAGGAGCGAGTAGAGAACAAGCGCGCCGACGCTAAAGACGGTGACGCGGATTGGCCTCATTCGCCACAGAACGACGGCTAACGCGCAGTGTGCAATGATGACGCCGAAGAATCCGGCCAGCGTCGGTGAATGCGCTAGCCCGAGCGCGTGATACACCGACGTGATGGTGGCGAACGATCCGTAGTCTTCGTATCTCACGAGGCCTGGTTTCGCCAGGAGATTCTGAATGACTTGTGCGTCGCGGTCGAATTTCGGCGGTAATAAATGTGAATGTAAACCGCTGATGGCCAAGGAGCACAGAAGCCCGAGGAACCAGAAAACAATGATGTCCTCGGGCGAGAAAAACATGTGATTTTCGCGAACGCGGCTTCGGGGCGTAGAGCTGCGGCGACCACCCAGATCAGTGGAGGGAGCAGCCCGCATTCTCGTGTCCTTCGGTAATTAATGGATGTTTATTAACGGATATTGTGCGTCATTCGTGGGTATCGCGCGTCGTACTTGCGCGTAGGTTCGGATCGCGGCGGATATCGGGGGTGAATTAGGTCGGTAACGTCGGTACGCGGTAATTAATAAGTTTTATTTACCTGAAAACCGATGGTAATTCTACCCTTAATTTCCCCCCGCTTTCGAATAGCACTCATGGAGCGCATCCGTGAGAGTCGCCACGCTGTGATTGTCCTGGACCTTTTCCCACGCATTCCGAAGTGACTCGGGCTCATCGATCGCCCTGATAACTTTGCGCGCAGCGTCGTCAACCCCATCGAAACGCGCCTCCGCCGGACACTCCCGAAGAGCAGGGATGTTTTGAACCAGCACAGGCACGCCGATGTCATTCATCTCGAGCACGGCCATGGGGTACCCGTCCCACAAAGCAGTATGAAGGCCGACGTTAACCCCCGCCAGGCGCGAATACAGATCGTCTTTATCCAGCCAGCCCGTGACGTGAACCCCGGCGCGCTCCAGCGACGCGGTGAGGTCGGCATCCCCACCACCAAGCCACTGGAACTCGACGTCGGGCCGCTCCCGATGCACCCGGCGCGCAATGGCGGCGAAGAGTTCGGGGCTGCGCTGGGGCGTGACGCGCCCGGAGATCGCCACCGTGGGGGCGCCGGTGGGGTTCCATGTCACCCCGGTCGGCATCGTGGCGTTAGGTATCACGACCTGCGGTATTCGACGGTTGAGCCGTCGGAGAACGTCGCCTTCCCACTCACCACAGGGCGCAAAGACGGAGGTTCCCCACGACAATGCCCATTCGGCGGAATAGAACACCGCGCGATGTAGCGCCGAGATGTCTTTCCGCGCGAAGGCCACACCGTGGGGTGTGTAGACCGTGGGCGTCCGGCGCCTACTCCCGCGCAAGCGAGCAAGGCGCACATACGCGCCGGCAAAGCTGGAATGAGCGTGGATCACATCCGGGGCGACCTCGTCTCGCACACGTCGAACAGTGTCGATGGCTGCCCGGTGCTCGTCCGGGAGTCGCCACGACGTGCTGAATAGGTCCGGGTCGGGTTCGGCCGGGGAATTCGCGCGCCGGGCGGTGTAGAGCACCATGTGCTCGTGTTCGGGCACGAGTGAGGCGTACATGTTGATGGCCGTGGCGACGCCTCCGGCGAAGCACTCTGTGACGTGGAGTATTTTCATGTTCTCTGGTTCGTGGGGGTTTCGTTACGGTCTGGGCAGGTGGCGGGGCTGACCCCCGCGTTCATGGCGGTGTTGATCTCGATGTTCATAGTTGCGGCTGCGCAACGCGTGCTCACGTATGATCCTCGATATGTTCATCTTCCAGGATGCACCAGCACGCAGGGCCGAAAATGGGTTGCACGGCCTGCTCAATGTCGGTTTTCTTGCCGTCGTGATATTTCGGCTTTCTCAGGTTGCGGGGAAGCGTGTACCTCTCTTGGGGTCTGTGGTTAAGCAAATTAATCATGTCCTGACGGGCGCTGATCTGGCGTGGGAAGTGTCCGTCGGACCTGGTTTTATGTTGTACCACCCCACCGGCGTTGTGATGGGCCGTCGGGTGAAAGCCGGCACCAATCTGAAGGTGCAGTCCTCTGTCACTATCTCCGAGGCCCCGCGCGGGCAGGAGACCGTCCTAGGCAACAATGTCCGTTTAGGTGCAGGTTGTCGGATTATCAAGCCTCTTTCACTTGCCGACGATGTGTCCGTCGGAGCAAATGCTGTGGTGACAAAGTCCTGCGAGCGCCCGGGTGCCGTGCTGGTGGGGATCCCCGCGCGCGAGTTATCCGCGTGAACAATCAGCGCGAATTACCTGCGCAATAGGTCCAGCAAGTAGGAACCGTATCCGGACTTAACCAGTGCTTCTCCCCGCTGGCGGAGTTGATCGTCGGTCAGATGGCCCATCCGCCACGAAACCTCTTCCGGACTGCCGATCTTCAAGCCCTGCCGCGATTCAATGGTGCGCACAAAGTTCCCGGCATCAAGAAGTGAATCGTGCGTGCCCGTGTCCAGCCACGCCGTTCCCCGAGGAAGAACCTCGACGGTAAGCCGCCCCGCATTTAGATACCGCTGGTTAATATCGCTGATCTCGAGCTCCCCGCGCGCCGACGGAGCAAGGTCCTTAGCCATGTCCACAACGTCATTGTCATAGAAGTAGAGGCCGGGGACGGCATAGTGAGATTTCGGATGCGCTGGCTTTTCTTCGATCCCCAGGGCGCGGAATTGCGAGACCGACGTGTGCTGACGGGACGCATCACCCTGATGTTCAAATTCGACGACGCCATACGCGGTGGGATCTTTCACCCAGTAGGCGAAAATAACGCCACCGTCGGGCGCGGTGTGCCTCCGGAGCTGAGTGCCCATGCCCGGCCCGTAGAAAATATTGTCCCCGAGGATGAGGCAGACGGGCTCGTTGCCGATATGTTCTTCTCCCAGGACGAACGCTTGGGCAATACCTGCTGGTGAGGGCTGTACCGCGTAGGAGATCGAAATGCCGAACGCGGATCCGTCGCCCAAGAGCCGGTGAAACGCGGTCGCGTCGTGAGGGGTGGTGATGACGAGGACGTCGGTAATACCCGCCAGGATCAGGGTGGACAGCGGGTAGTAGATCATGGGTTTGTCGTAGACAGGCGTGAGCTGCTTGCTCGTGCCCAACGTAATTGGATGTAGGCGGGTCCCGGTCCCGCCCGCCAAAATGATGCCCTTCACGTGTACCAGCGTACCTACTTCCATATTGAGGGTTTGGTGGATATTTCACCTATATTGCAGCACCCGCAACCACATTGTGACTAACCTAACAAACAGGCGTCGATAATTTATAGAAATATCTTCATAATGTCCCCGAGTGCCCCTCGATAGCCCGCTAATCCGCATCTAAAAATCGGCATTAACAGCACCAACTACATAGGACGCAATGTCGCAAAAAATAGCCCGCGACGTGCAGGTGGAGCGGCAGAATCGCTGTTTTCTCGTCGCTATATGGCCCCTATGTAAAGGGTTGGTTAACAACGGGACCAGAAGCATGAAAAGTCAGCCAACAGGTCCTACTATATGGGCGTTATCAAATTGTTATGAGGATCAACCCACCGCTCCCCATTGCAAGTACCCCTGATTCCTATTCTCCCTATCGGCGGTGCCCATGAGCCTGTTACACATCACTGGCCTTCGTCTCGCGGAACGACCCAGCCGCAACCGAGAACGCCACACTGACGAGCATTCCTCCAGCGCTGCGGTACAACACCCCGCTAGCCCTGAGCTGCACGATGCGAACCGCCACGACATTCCAGCGTCCAGCGCCGACGCCCCCGTCGAGGCCGATACCCCTAACGAGCGGGAGTCGATCCGGTGTGCACACGCATCGCGGATCGGGACATTCATCCTGATCAGCCAGGGAATCGCTATGGTGACGCTCATTGCGGCCGCCGATTTCCTGCCGTTCACGGCTCACAATGCGCGCACGTTCACTCTCGGTTCGTACACGGGCACAGTCCCGATGTTCGTCCCCGGGGTCATCCTTTTCGCGCTGTGGACGATGGTCGGGCGCATGATGCGTACGACAGATATCGCGGTCCTAGGCCAGGGCGCGTTGGAGTACTCCCGCATCGCACGGGCGACGACGTTCGCGTTCGGGCTCTTCGCCATCGTCTGCGAGCTGACTCAGTACACTTCCGGCTTCCGGTTCCTCGTATTCACCTACCCCGTCGGCTTGGTGACGCTGCTGCTCATCCGGTACGGGTGGCGTCGGTTCTACTGCTGGCAGCTGGATCACAAGAAGCTCAGCCAGCGGGCCATTTTCATCGGCGATCCACACTCCATCTCCGAGGTGTACGGCACGCTCCGTCGGCAATTGGACAATCGGTTCGACATCGTCGGGTTCTGCAGTACACAGTCGGATGAAGACAGTGAGGAGCAGCTCGCGGAGCTCAAGCGTCGTTTCCCTGACGCGGAAATCCACGATAACTGGCATCAGATTGATGTCATGGTGTCCTTGCTGCAGGCCGATTCCGTGATCGTCACCGTCAGCAACCAAATTGGCATGAACGATATGCGCGAACTCATGTGGCGCCTGGATGGCCTTAATGTTGAGTTGCTGGTCGCCCCGGCGGTTGCCAATGTCACGGGCCGACGCGTCCAGATGCTGCCTATTGCCGGCGTTCCGCTTCTCAAGCTGGAGCAGCCCCAGCACGCGCGCACGCACTGCGTTGCGAAAATCGTGTTTGATCGCGTGGTGGCTGCCCTTCTGCTGTTGATGGCTTCTCCCCTGCTACTGGTCTGTGCGCTGGCTATCAAGCTTGACGACGGTGGCCCGGTTTTCTACACCGCGGAGCGAATGGGCAAGAACAACAAGCCGTTCGGGATGATCAAGTTCCGCTCGATGGTGCAGAACGCGGACCAAATGGTGGCCCAGCTGAAGGACCAGAGCGACGGCAACGACGTGCTGTTCAAGATGAAAAATGATCCGCGCGTGACGCGGGTGGGTTCGTTCTTGCGTCGCTACAGTATCGACGAGCTGCCGCAGCTGTTTAACGTGCTGAAGGGCGATATGAGCCTGGTGGGGCCACGTCCCCCGCTGCGTCGCGAGGTCGAGCAGTACACCGGGCTGGTGGGCAACCGGATGCTGGTCCTCCCCGGAATGACTGGCCTGTGGCAAGTATCGGGGCGATCCAACCTCTCGTGGGAAGAGTCAGTGTCGCTAGATCTCAACTACGTCGAGAACTGGAGCTTCATGGCGGACCTCATGATCCTGTGGAAGACGGGGCGGGCCGTGCTCACGTCCGACGGGGCGTACTAAACCCAGGCGGGGTGCGAGTGGGAATGTACCCCATCAGTTCCGCGGGTATAGCCGGTTCCGACCAACTTAAGGTAAATAATGCAAAAGGTGTACCGATTTTGGGCGCTGAAAACAGCGTCTGCAAGACGATTGCTCCAGGTATCAGGTCAAATGCTAAATGGATCATCCGCGGAAACCTGAGAGTAGATAGGGTAGAACTTTGCTAAGAAATATGTCTAAAACCTTCAGGTGGATTATCTCTATTCCGGTTGCCATTTCGCTACCGCTCGTTAGCCCAGCTCCAGCTTTTTCGGCTGAGACAAAAAATGAACTGAGCATGTACACAGTGAAGTGCCAAGTAGTGAAGAACGGCCCAGGAAACCCAAAAGTAGGATTGATTTACGGTAATCATCCTAAGAGTGCTAAAAAGGCTGAGAAAGATGCGGATTTATACACGAATAAATTCGGAAAAAATGTGCATAAAAGGCACTGTCAAACTCAGTCTAGGTATACAAATTCTGGAGCTTTCACTGTAGACGGTGATCCGATTTAATATGTTAGGCGAAACACTTCTTTTTACAACCTATTTCCTCGCTCGAGAGTCTGACCTTGAACGATTTCATAAACAGTATTTAAAAAGGGTAGATAAGGCTCGAGAGATCACAGAGATACTCTATGTAACTGACGAGATTACAAGTGGAGGAGATGCATTAACTCGCGAAGTCCTGATGCAAGATTTCCGTAGGGACATGCGAGACTTTGGCACTTACCCATTTGATGAATCTGAATGGGGTTTATATAGCCTTTCATGTGTGGCTAAAGACGTTGACGAACCCGCCAGCGAAGGAGCTAATGTATCCAGGCTATGGTATGACTTAGCTCTGGGCGAAGAAACAGTCCCTAGAGAATTTACCAGTCACGTAAACGCCGTCAATTTGTCAAGCGATGGCAGAGGGTTCCCTCTAGGATCTGTTTCTCCCAGATAACGATCCGCAACCTCGGCGAAGAACACCAAAGAAAAATGCCGTGACCTCTTGATTCAGGCACCAACGTGCAGTACCGCCGATTAGACACCTCACTATATCCACCACCAAGCCCGCCGAGACTAGTCGCTGGCGCGCCTATCCGGTGGCGTTATTCCTGGTGTTAACTTCTCTTTGGCCGAAGTTGCTGATAGGTGAGCAGACGCACGTATCGGGCGTTTTAAGGGGTTTGCGCGCCATATCCACAGTCGTCGTTTTCACACACCGTTTTTCACGTTGATCGTCGCTAAGTCGCTAATCATGGGCTATGTCTTTTACCGTGCCAGTGGGAGTTTTACAGGTTTAAAACTTTAAGGACGCCGTAAACCTGTACCCTGCAACACTCAATAGTAAAGTGCCCCTGAGCGTTGAGGGACAGACCTAATCTAGGTGGATATCAACCAATACACCTACCACGTGTCCTGGTCGGAAACTGACCAAGAATGCATCGCCACCGCCGAGCTTCCGTCGCTGCCATCGCTAGGTCTAGATCCCGACTGCCACCCCGAACACGCACCCCCAACGTCATCTTCCTCATTGAGGTGTACCCCAACGGGACATGCGGGCGGAGGCTCCGCGCATTTTAGTTAGCCGAAAATATTGTCCCCTTCATGGGGTTCCTCCACATGCTCCGGAGCCTCGCATACTGTCAGCGCAGCGCCAGTGGGGTCCGCCAGGATCGCGATCTGACCGAACTCGGTGTTTTGCGGCTGGACGATGATGTCCCCACCGCGTGCCTGCGCGTACTCGGCGGCGTCGACAATGTTCTCGACCCCGAAATACGTTGTCCACCGGGACCTCGACGCGTTCAACTCGGCGGCTCCTTGCTCCCCGGGGAACCACACCCCGGCGTAGGCGCCCCCTTCGCTCACGGCAGTGATGACCGTGTGGGCTCCCTCCCCGTGACGCATGGTGTTCCACCGCGCCACCTGCGTGTAATACGTTGCGACGTCATCGATGCTCACCCCGTCGGGGAGAATGGCCGCGAGCTCATGCCACACTGGCGTGCCTGGCTCCCCGCCAGCAATGAACGGCTCCGACGCCGGATGGATGAACCCTAATTGTGCGCCGACGATATCCGTCGCGGCCACCATCGGCCCCCGCGGCCCGTCGACCGGCTCACCGGCCGTTCCACCGTGTTCGCGAGATCGATCGGCTACCGCGCGAACGTCGTCGGTAAGAAAAGAAAGCATCCATTGGTTCGGTTGATGCTGAGCGGTGCTACCGATGTCTGATGACACCGGAATGATGCCCGCGATGGGCATTCCCTGCTTGCGTGCGTAGTAATAGCCGCTGCTGTTTGAGCTGTTGTCAGCGCTGTCGATCTCCCAGCCGAACAAGCCGCGGTAAAAGTCCGAGGAGCGCTCGAGGTCGTAGGTGCGCAGTTCGTTCCAGAAGGGCATGCCTTCACTAGCGAAAAAGGCGGGCATTACATGTTCCTCCACTTTTCCGGGGCGAAGTCATCGTCGGCGGTGGCTTCATCGAAGTAATCGTCCTCGTCATCGGGGCCACCCACTTCTGTTCCTATAGAACCAATAGTGACGACGTCACCGTGGTGGAGCGTGTGCCCCCTGTGGGTTTCAACCTGGCCATTGACTTCGACGCGGCCCGCGGAAATCACTTCCTTTGCCTCACCACCGGTTTCAACGAGGCTGGCCAGTTTAATGAATTGGCCGAGCTTAATTGACGAATCGCGAATAGCCGTCACCGGAAAAGAACTCATGCCGCTAGTGTATGCGAGCACGTGCGTGTGGCGGGGATGATGCCGCGCCGGACTACGGCATGAGTGTGTTTAAGCTTTTTCATTCTGCCACCGTTTCCGAGTCCACTGCCCTATAACGGATCCAATTGCTACAGAGGTAATAGTTGCGATGATGGCGAAAACCGTAACGCGGTTCTCGACGTTCAGCGCACTGAGCAACAACCACTCAATGACCATAACGCCCACGGCGATGACCAGGGCTAAGAGCATTGCTCGAGTAATCCGCTGCGCGGGGGGATGGTTGGATTGGTAGCTCATAGTACGCATCCTTTCCTGTCCGTCTCTCCTATGTGTGGTGAGGCCGGAAACCCGGTGGGTGACATTTAAGGCAGTAGCCATCTCTGATGTACATGCTAACCAAAAACCTTTCGCAAACTAACTAATTTAATATTCGGTAGCCTATACTGTAGTCCTGTGAGCAGCTGACTGCCACTAACCGGCAGCCGTCACCTAGGGACACTGAGGAAGGAAAACCGTTAATGAATAATCGTACGAGCGCTCAAACATTTACGAGCAGTAATATACGTCGGTTCATATTCGTTCTAGCCTTGGTGTGCCTTGTATTCGCGACTGTTTTTTCACAATCCGGATGGGTCCATGACAATTACGTTAAAATTGTGTATCCGTGCATGGCGATAGCATTAATTAGCCTCTTTGCATCAAAGGAAAGGCTGAACGTTAAAAATGTAGTTGTGGCGCTTCTTATTGCCGTCGCTGTTATTGTGAGTGTTTCTCTTGCTGTTTAGCTTGTGGTTTTAATGTGCGCAAACGGCGTGTGATAGTGGCCGGCACCAAGATGTCACTTCCTCCAGACATGGGCAGGCCCCGCGCACGTCTCCTACAGCGAAGACGAGTGGACCGCTACCGAGCCCATCCTCGTCCTGTTTTAGACCGATTTACCAGGTAGGTTCCTATAGCAGTGATGAGGAGAAATATGACTCCTCCCACAACGGAATGATGGGCAAACCCTAGATAAAGAGATATAGCTACCCCGAAAAAAAGAACAACAATGGCGTTTGGAGAAATTTTTCCGCGGTTCATGTCTTCCCTCCAACGGGATGGCTTATGGCCATTGAAGAGGCCTAGCATCCACGGCCACACGGCAAGGGTGCCCACACAAACGAATACGCTCTAATCAATCGCCCTCAGTGAAAAGGATAGTCGAGGTATTAGCTCTACTCAATAGAAAATGAGTAATTGCGTATCAATCAACGAATTGATGTCCAGACTGGAGCGGCGTTCATAAAATTATTTTCTTAGCAACCTCGAAGACGCCTGCCATTGACACCGACACTATGAAGAAGCAGCCGCCCTCCCCAATTTCGCCACTTGCCTCACCTATCCCCTGTACCAACGACAGAACTCCGCTATAGCCAGACCCTCATCCTGCCGCATGACGAAATGCTGCCACCCAACCGAGAATCCGATGCCGGCTGTGAGGTACGACCTCGATGAGACCATAAATTAATGCGCCTAAGTGGGGCTGCGTGGACACATTGGAGATAACTAAAAACTAGTGCTACCCATCTTCCGACGTATCCTTTGTGCTGCACCTAACCTCAGTAACTATTCCTCTATAGCCCTACCTTGATGTGGTATATCTTTGCATACGAGGTAGCTTTAAGCGCTTGCTCTGGATAAATCGTGATTCGGGCCAGATTGTAAGTTCCTGTCACGAATAGCGGCAGCATCCGCTGCTACCGCAATTGCCTTGAGAGCGACACCTGTCAGTGTGCAGATTCACTCTGCCTGGAGATTCGAGTTTTGAACTCCGTTGCTGTCCAGACACTGGTCAGTATGGGTTTTAAACCCCATCGATGCTTTTCCACACGGGCCGGCTCCTACAGGCGTTCACGTTGACCGGGGGAATAATGATGCTTTAAGAGCAAGACGCACTGCGCGTTTGTTGCGCACGTTATGAACACCAGAAATAGTCCATTTTCTACATCCGCTGCACAGTACGAAACGGGATCGCTCAACTTCGGCGTTAGCCCAACGTAAAAACTCGCAGAAAGATCGCCAAGGAAATATAAATCTATGACGATTAGTTCTCTCCTTCGAGGTAATGCCGGGCTATTAACGCTAGGCCTCGCTCTTTCATTATGCGCCACCGCAACAACTCTGCTTTTGCCCGCACTCGTCAGCCAGCTTCTGTCTAGCGTGAGTGAAGGTAATTTCTATAAGTCGCTTACACCACTATTGCTGACGCTTCTGGCGACATCAGTGTTTACAGCCTCGACCACCTATGTGACTTCTATTGCGGCAGATCGAGCTGTCCGTGACATGCGCAAGAAGATCACAGATCATCTTCTCTATTTGAAAATGAGCGAATTTGAGAAAAGAGGGGCTGGCAGTTTCACTAGTCGTATTACGTCGGATACCTCGATCGTCAGCACCGCCTTTTCGTCGACGGTCATCGACTTTGTTGGTGGCTTCACAGTCATCATCGGTTCGCTCGTTTACATGGCGGTTGTGGACTGGAAGTTACTTCTCGTCGTCATCGTGGTTCTCCTGATAGCTTTGGTAATCATCGTGCTCGTTTCGAGTTCCCTCCGGAGCCTCTCATCGAGAGTGCAAGATCACCTCGCCGCCTTGGGAGATATATTGCAGTCGGCTCTATCGGCATTCCGCACGATTAAGGCCTTTCGGTCTGAATCGAAGGTTGCTAGAGACATATCCGTTGAGATTGACCATGCCTACCGGCATCGGCGAAAAATGAGCTTTGTCGAGGCCGTCCTTGAGCCCCTCAGTACGGTCGCATCGTACTTAGCGCTCGTCACGGTTGCTCTCGTCGGTTCGATCCGATTGAACAACGGAGATTTATCGGCAGAGACCCTTACTATCTTCGTTACGGCTCTATTTCTAATGCTTGCTCCCGTTGCGCAGGTAACCCAGTCTTTTGGCACCTTATTCGAGGCTAAGGGGGCTCTGGAACGAATCGACGATCTTTTCAGCCTCGATATCGAAAATCGGGATGAGGATGGTTTCACCCGCTCCCGTGATGTCAGCGTCGAAGGTACCGTTGAGTTTGAATCTGTCTCTTATGTTCGTAACGGCCAAACAATCCTGAATAGCGTATCCGCAGCGATTAAACGCGGTGAAAAAGTAGCACTCTCTGGAGTATCTGGAAGCGGAAAAACCACTTTGTTCGGACTTATCCTACGTTTTTACGATCCGTCCGCCGGCAACATTCGTGTGGGTGGCCGTTCCCTCAAAGACTGGTGTATGCGGGATTTGCGGAAGACGATAACTTATGTCGAGCAAGAACCTGACCTACTGCCGACATCCCTAAGAAACAACTTAATTCTAGGAACAAATAATGCTCCCTCGGATGACACCCTAATCACCTTGCTCGAGCAATTCGGGCTAGATAAATTCGCCAGTTCCGACGGCTTGGACCGCCCAGTGGGATATGACAACAGCGGTCTATCAGGAGGCGAGCGTCAGCGGGTAGCAATCATCCGTGCAATCTTGCAAGACTCGTCGGTCGTCTTGGTCGATGAGCCAACATCAGCTCTTGACACAAGTTCAGCAGAGCTGGCAATGGAACGTCTCCTAAACATTGATGCGACAGTCATCTTCACATCGCACGATAGGAATGTCATTAAACGAGCGGACCGTGTTCTACGACTTGCCGATGGCAAACTTGTCGAACACGTTTCAGCGAACGAGAAAGCAATTAAAGAATAACCCGGTTATTTCGGGAAGGCTTTAGCGCGTCGTTCACATGGATATCCTCGCGCTTTGATACCTCAGGACAGGTAACTATCTGGAAACGCCTCATCACCAATGCTTACTGGGCTACCCGGACGGGAAGAGCCAAGGTGTTCCCCAGTAAACGGCTCATCAGACTCTTGAATCCTGGCCCACTTTTCAAGATCTTCGTCCGTAAAAGAAGTTTCGTTGCTAGCTTTCCATGTCGTCATAAAAGCCCTCCCCCTCTGAGTGTTTCGTGTCCCCCTTCGCGTGAGAGATGAGCCGAACGTTGTCAGTATTATCCTGGTTACCTTTCGGAACGCGAGAGTAAAACGATTATCTCCATCCGGGGCTCTCTTTGCAGCTACGGAGATTTATGCACGACATAATAGTGAGTTGTGTGAGACAGTGTGTGACGTAAACCCTCTGTTAAACACTAGTGAATAATATCGTCATCTCCGGTAGACGTAGAACCCTCACATTCGGAGAGCCCAGCACACAAAGGATCACACGCGTATAAGCGCCGTCCTGAAAGCGGACTACTTATACCCCGTCCGCGTCCATGTGGTCATTGATCTCCTTGGCTGCGTTATTGGCGGCTACAGCAGCCCAGCACATCCCACCAATGATCACGGCATAGCCAAGCACTCCACAAGTGACGACCACGACGCTCATTTCACCTCCGAAGAAAGAAGACAAGAGAAGTGCTGCTGTAAGAATTAATGCGACGATGCCCGTTCTTTTGAGAATCGGTGCTGCTGCACGGTGTCCAACATCCCAACCTTCGTCAGACTTTTTCGTTTCTGCCGTTCTGATACCGATCGCCGAGTTTCTCGGAACCTTTCCCGAGACCGCATTTTCGGGGATGGTCAAGCACAGAATACTCACGATCACAAGACCAACCGACGCGATCAAAGCTGCTACCACTGGCATGTTGTTCCTCTTGTCCTCTCACTCACTTATCTGGATTCGATTGCGGAGAACAACGACGCGGCTGTCGGCGAAACCAAGTTCCTCACGAGCTTTCCATCGGAGATGACGACTGCCCTGTCTGCCTGAGCCGCAATTTCCAGGTCGTGAGTAACCATGATCACCGTTGTACCCCGAGACGACAGCCGAGAAAGCTCACCGATCACCACATTGGTGGACGATGAGTCGAGCGCACCGGTGGGCTCATCAGCAAAAAGAACACGCGGTCTGACAAGGAGGGCCCGAACGATCGCCACACGCTGCCGCTGACCACCTGAAAGCTGTGCTGGATAAAACTTGAGCTTGTCGCCGATCCCGAAACGCTCAAATTCTCTCCGGATGTCTCTCTTGGAGACTCGTTTCTTCGAAAATTTTAGGCTTAACTCCACATTTTCGAGTGCGGTCATGGAGTCGATGAGGTTGTAATCCTGGAATATGAAGCTAGCATTGCGTCGGCGTGCACGGCTACGATCATTCCTCGACATAGAGCCAAGGTCATTACCGCAAAGTACTGATTTTCCGGAGTCGAACGTTTCTAATCCAGATATGCAATACAAAAACGTGGATTTCCCTGAACCCGACGGCCCAACTATCGAAACAAATTCGCCCTCCCCCGCGGAGAAATTAATCCCCTTGAGAATTTCATCATAATCCCGTCTGGTTATCTGGAAGGATTTCTTGAGGTTTGAAACCTCTACGAGACTGCTCATTATAAGATTTACCTCGTTAATGTCGTGACGTTCAGCTCAGAAGAGCTTCGCATGGTCGGTACAATTATTGAAATCGACAAGAGTATGAAACTTGCGGTGAGTAAGAGAAACGTCTCGCTCCCGAACCAGACTGGCGACGCATTCGGAACAGGACCTGCAGCGAGTACCTTGCCCATAACAAACGCGTTAACCGCTAGGATGAGGAATGCTATGACAGTCGAAGATAAATAATAAATGAGCGATTCACAGACTGCTGCAGCACGGATCGTTGAGGGCCGGGCTCCGAGGACCTCAAGAAGTGTAATGTCATGATTTCTCAGTCGGCTTGTCAAATATACAGAGACAATAGCGGACGCTGCAGCAATAATCACTGGCAGGCCGAAAACTAAAATAATTTGGCCGGGAGGACTAACTTGTAAATCCTCCTCGCTTTGACCGAGGGCGACAGAAACGTTCTTGGTTTGAGCGACCATGCCAAAGACAGACCCAACAGAGGCGGCAGCAACAACTAACGGGGTAATCACCGACGTTGAGACAATCGATCGTCGGCACGCGGATGTCTTAGCGATAAACCATGAATCGGACTTCGTAAATGAAAACAAAGCGCCGACAAGTCTCACCACAGGACGAACCAATGCTTTATCAGAGATGCCATATGCCAACAGTAAGCCGAGGGCCGCTCCCCAATATGCGGAGATCAGGCCACTTAAAGTATCTGGCTTGGTCACAGGTGAGGTATTAGCGATTGCTATATAGCCGGTAGCTATACCAGCAACGATCGCTATCGAAAGGAATAAGCGTAGGAACCCGGTTTTGCCTCGTTGCTCAGGAGTTTCTGCAACAGCTTGGACGGGATCGATCTTAGACATGGCTGCCGATCCAAAGAGTGTCGCTAAGAGGACAACTCCGAAGGCACTCAGGGGGCCAGATAAGAGGGCACCGATGTTGATCGACTTCGACTCTAACCCCGGTGTCAGTAAGAAACCGGTCCGCTTCACCAGATCAGTGAAGGCAGGCCAAGAAATATAACCGAGAAGTGCGCCTAGCAACGATCCGACTAGTGATGATAGAGAAGCCAACAGCACATAACGCCATCGGGCCTGACGCGGTGACGCTCCGATAACCTGCCACAAGGCCACTCGCCGGGAATCTTGACGAATCGCGAGGCGGACCACACTGGGAGCGCACAAGATGACCGACAAACACGTTAAGGCAATCTGCAAGCCTCCGATTGCAGCGAACTGTTCCCCCGCATCAGTCCCTGAAGCTTGAGCGCCAACAATGGTCAAACCTAATGACAGCGTAAGCATCCAGGAAGACACCGCAGTCACAATGAGGATTGACACCGCCATCGGGTGCAGATCTCTCAGTTCTTTAAGCACAGTGAACGCTTTCTAGATATACCGAACAACCGAAAAACAAACCATAACTACTACGTAAACTAATATAATGGATTAACTCACATATCATGAGCTCATGAAATGCCCAAAAAATGTATCCCCGCCTTTTGCGACTTAAGCTGCCTTTTCGCCCCTTGTTACTCGTGTAACCCGTAGCCCCCGAAGTCGGGAAGCGAAAGAAAAATGAGGACCGGCCCTGGGCTACCCTCTGGTCAGCGGAACCGGTCTTGTCCAAGCCATAATACCTGACATCACGAAATCAATGGGTGCGAGCCTTGTTCGATACTGGCGCACTAGTTGTTGCCAGAATAATGAGGACCACTGCAGCCGCTACAGCAAATACGGCACTTGCAGTCCCCACAGCCTGATGAAATCCGACTAGAAAACTATCTTTTCCAGCAATCATGCCTCCTAGAACTGCGACACCAAAAACACTGCCGGTCTGACGAGCAGCATTAATGACTCCACCAGCGACACCTGTGTATGAAGGCGGTGCCGTCGTCACGGCTGCAGATGTAGCAGCAGGCATCGCGAATGCCATCCCAAAACCTGCAATAAAGGACAGGATGGCGATTAAAAGATATGGCGTCGTCGAGGACAAAACGACTAGGCTTCCGAATCCAACTGTTCCAATCAGAAGCCCGATCAACATAGCTGGAAATGCACCAATGTGGGCTGCCACCCGGCCACCCAAGGGAGAAGCGACAACAGCACTGCAGGCCTGAGGAGCTAGGGCAAGCCCGGCGATAATCGGTTCATAACCACGATAGGTCTGGAAAAACAACGAGAGAGCAAATAACTGTCCGAAAAAACTGACATTCAACGCGAAGCCGACAAGAGTTGCGGCGGAAAACCGTGGGCGCCGAAAGAGACCGATGGGCAGCATGGGATCTGGGTGACGATATTCCACCCATATGAAAAGGAGACTTAGTACACCGCCGATCAAGAGGACCAGGAGTTGTTCCTGCGTCCATCCCCGCTCTCCAGAGGAGATAACAGAGTAAGTAATAGCCACGAGTGCGCCAATCGAAAGCGCCTGGCCAGCGGGATCCAGTCTATGTGTGCGATCATGAGGGGAAGCATCGATACTGTGAAAGGTCAACCAGCAACCAAATGCAATGATCGGTAAGTTAACCCAGAAGACTGCCTGCCACCCAACCGCAGATACAAGCAACCCACCAAGTACCGGACCACACGCGGAAGCGATGCCACCGGCTCCACCCCAGAGACCAATCGCACGTGCGCGCTCGGCAGGGTCAGGATAGACCGTTGCTAATAATGCCAGTGAACCGGGCACGATAGCCGCTGCACCGATTCCTTGAAGTGCCCGAGCAATAATCAAGACACCCCCGCTTGATGACAAGGCACAAACAAGAGAGAGCACCCCAAATTCGACCAGCCCTAAGACGTAGACTGCGCGAGCTCCCAAGCGATCGCAAGCAGCACCCGAAGACAGCAGGAGTGCGGCAAAAGCTAATGTGTAGGCATCGACGACCCACTGCAGCGTCACCACATTCGTATTCAACGAAGTGGCCATGTTGGGAAGTGCAACATTCACAATGGTGGTGTCGAGCATGACGATAAAAAATCCCAGTACCACAGACACCAATGCCCCGGTTTTTCGCTGTACGGCCACCGCTTTCCCTTTCATGTCATCTCAGACAATTCTTTTAGTGATAAATAGCTCGAACAGCGGTGTTACGTCGCTGAGCGTTGAGGTGTCGCACCGTAATAAGTTCGTAAGCCCAGGTAGAAGCTGCCGTCATAAGTGCCCCTGTACCGCGAACCTTGCGCGCTCACCGTCATCACCCCCTGGTCTTCGTCAAAATTGATACGGTCAAGTGTGAACTAGAAACAGTTCGGCGAGCACCGAACTAATTGAGCCCCACACTGGAGCGATGGATATGCGCACGTTCCCCGAATCCCTTCCCGATATTTCACAGACTGCCGGTGCGCTAGCTGACACGTCCCGCGCAGCTATGTGTGCAGCTCTTATGGATGGGCGCGCATGGACTGTAGGGGAACTAGCTAATTACTGTGGCCTTGCACGTTCCACTGCCTCGGAACACGTCAATGTCCTCGCTGATCGGGGGCTAGTCCTCGATATCCACCAAGGACGACATCGTTATGTCCGGCTTGCTAGCGATGAGGTTGCCCATGCCATCGAGAAGTTAGGGGTCCTCACTCAGAGAAAGCTTGATACTGCACACAGCCTCCGTGCTTCCAACTCAGCTGATCGGTTCAGAGCTGGTCGCACGTGCTATAAGCACTTGGCAGGCAGACTTGGAGTAGAGCTGGCTGAACAGTTTTCCAGCCGGGAATATCTGACCAAGACATGGGAGCTCACGCCCACGGCCTGCGAATTGCTGTCTACATGGGGACTTCCCCACCCGGATTCCTTAACTGCCACTCCATGCATGGACTCGACCGAGCGACGATTCCATATCGCGGGTTCCGTTGGTAAAGAATTGTGCACCACATTCTTCGATATGGGGTGGGTGAAACGTATTAAGGAGACTCGCGCTGTTCGTTTAACTGACTCCGGCCGAGCAACCCTGGCTCATGCGGGAATTCAGCTGGAAGATACTCCCTTTTAAACTCACGATCACAAACCCGCGATCGTCCTCCAGGGAATATTCCAGTTGACACGCCCTCCCCACCCGCGTAGTCATAAATGACATGTCAATTACAGCACCATTCATCATTAACGACGAAGCCCTCAACGTCCTCTTCCGCGATGCCCACACCACCAGCGCATTTGAGGACACCAGCATCGACCCCGAGGTCATTAAATCCGTACGCGACCTCGTCAAGTGGGGCCCGACGTCGATGAACGGGCAACCACTGCGCATCATCGAGGTCCCCAAGGACAAGCGCTCCCGCCTCGTCCCGCACATGATGGGCAACAACCAGCCCAAGACCGAAAAGGCACCCCTCGCCTTCGTCTTGGCCGCGGACACCAACTTCCACAACCACTTGCCCCAGCAGTTCCCCGCCGGTGGCAACGGCCCCCGCGACAAGTTCGAGAGCAACAAAGAGGTGCGCACCGCCGTCGCTCTTCAGTCCGCTAACCTGCAGGCGGCCTATTTCATCCTGGGCCTCCGCGCCGTCGGACTAGGTGTCGGCCCGATGGGCGGTTTTGATGCCGATGCCGTCACCAAGGAATTCCTTCGCGACGGCGAACGGGCCATCATGGTCATCATCGCGGGAGTTCCGGCAGACACGGACTCGCACCACCCGCGCGGACCACGGATGGACGACGCCGACGTGTTCCGCATCGCCGACTAATCCGACTAGTCGCCAGCTACGCCCGCATCGGCACATCCGTCGGTACGATAGCGGCCGGCAAACTGGACTCGCCCATGAGCTGGCGATCCACCGCGGCTGCAGCGGAGCGCCCCTCCGAAATCCCCCACACGATGAGGGACTGCCCGCGCCCCGCGTCGCCAGCAACAAACACCGGCGCCCGGAAGCCAGCCGTGAGAGGCACCTCCGCACGAAAGTTCTCGTCGCGGACAATCCGCCCGCGGCCGTCGATCTCCAGGCCCAACTCGTCGACAATCCCGGCGCGGTCCACAGAGGCGAAGCCCATAGCCAGCAGCACCAGATCCGCGTCGATCTCGAAATCGGACCCCTCGATGGGGATCGTGCCCTCCGGGGTGCGGTCCACCAGGGTGCCCTTCAGCCCCGTGATCTTCCCGTCGGTGCCGATGAACTCCACCGTGTTCGTTTTCCACTGGCGGTTGCCCAGCGGGTGCCCTTTCACGCGGGCGTCCAGGCCGAGCTTCTCCACGAGCTCCTTTTCTTCCTCGCCGGAAACCTCGTACTCGCCCTCTTCGTGGGCAGTTGCGACGCGAAGCTTGCGGGGGAAGGTTGGCCACGGGGTCGACGCCGCCCGTGTCCGCGGTGGCTTCGGGCCGATATCGAACTGCACGACGCTCTTCGCGCCCTGGCGCAGCGCCGTCCCGAAGCAGTCCGTGCCCGTGTCGCCACCGCCGACGATGACGACGTTCTTTCCGCGGGCGTCGATCGTCGATACTACTCTGTCCCCTTCCTGGACCTTGTTGGCCTCCGGGAGGTACTCCATCGCCTGGTAGACGCCCTCTAAGTCGCGGCCTTCAATGGGCAGGTCGCGGCCGATGGTCGAACCGATCGCCAACACGACGGCGTCGAAGCCTTGCAGGTCACTCACGGATGGGGAAATGTTGGTGCGGAACTGGGTACCCTCCGCCACCATCTGTTCCAGGCGGCGGTTGATCCACTTCTTCTCCATCTTGTACTCGGGCACCCCGTAGCGCATCAGACCACCCAGGCGGTCGTGGCGCTCGAACACGGTGACGTCGTGGCCCGCGCGGGTGAGCTGCTGCGCAGCCGCCAACCCGGCAGGGCCGGAGCCCACCACGGCGACCGACTGACCCGTCGAGAATGAAGGACGAATGGGCTTCACAAAATCATGCTCAAAACCATATTCGACGATTTCCAACTCGACATTCTTGATCGTGACGGGGTCATCGTTGATGCCCAGAACACACGCCCCTTCACACGGCGCGGGGCACAAACGGCCCGTGAACTCCGGGAAGTTGTTGGTCGCGTGAAGGCGGTCGAAGGCCTCACGCCACCGGCCCAAACGGACCAAGTCGTTCCACTCCGGGATGATGTTCCCCAGCGGACAACCGTCGTGGCAGAACGGGATCCCGCAATCCATGCAGCGGGTCGCCTGTTGGCGCAGATCCGTCAGGTCCTGCTTTTCATACACCTCGTGCCAGTCCAGCAGCCGAAGCGGAACCGGCCGGTGGGCTTTGTCGTGGCGGGAATACTTTTGAAATCCATGTGGGTCAGCCATCAGTGCACAGCCTCCATAATCGCTTCGGCAGTTGCTGCCTCATCTCGTCCTTGAGCCTGACAACTCTCCATAATCGTGAGCACACGGCGGTAATCCCGTGGCATCACCTTCACAAATGTGCCGACTGGTGTCGTCGAACCAGTCCACTCCCGATAACTTGCAACAGTCTGATCCAGCCAGGCCACGTCCTCCGCGGTGGGCTCCTCAATATCAGCCAGCGCCGTATCGATACGGTCGCGAATACCACCTTGACCAGCGGGGATACCGTCGTCGGGAAGGAACGCAATGCCACCCGACATACCGGCACCAAAGTTGCGGCCCACATGACCAAGGACGACCACGCGGCCACCTGTCATGTACTCGCACCCGTGGTTACCGATGCCCTCGACGACGGCGGTCGCGCCCGAGTTGCGCACGCAGAACCGCTCGCCCACCGTGCCGCGGACGAACAACTCGCCCGAGGTCGCGCCATAACCAATAACATTGCCAGCGATGATGTCGCCCGACACGTCACGGCCGGCCTTTTCGACGGCCGACGCGTAGTGCGGGTCGGGACGCACGACAATGCGTCCGCCCGACAATCCCTTGCCGACGTAATCGTTGGCGTCGCCGGTCAAGGCCAGGGTGACACCGTGGGGCAAGAATGCGCCGAAGGAGTTACCTGCCGATCCCTCAAATTCCACGGTCAATGCGCCTTCGCGCAGGCCGTCGGCACCACCAACGCGGGAAATCTCCGAGCCGACCATGGCGCCCACGGAGCGGTCCACGTTGGAGATCCGGTACGACAGCTCGAGGGGCTCGCACTCGCCCTTCGCGTCGATGACCTCGCGCGCGTCGCGAATGATTTGGTTATCCAACGCCTTGTCCAGCGAGTGGTCCTGCTTCTTCGTGCAGTGCTTGTCCTGGTACATGAACGGGCTGTCCGGCTGCGCGAAAATCGGCGAGAGGTCGAGCTTCGCCGCATCCGGGTGCCTATCTGCCACTTCACGGTTCACGCCCAGGATCTCGGAGTGGCCCACCATCTCGTCGATCGTGCGGAAACCGAGCTCCGCCATGTACTCGCGGATTTCCTCCGCAATGAACTGGAAGAAGTTCACGACGTACTCGGCGCGGCCGCTGAACTTCGCCCGCAAGTCCGGGTTCTGCGTGGCCACGCCCACCGGGCAGGTGTCCAGGTGGCACACGCGCATCATGATGCAGCCCTCAACCACCAGAGGAGCCGTCGCAAAGCCAAACTCTTCCGCGCCCAACAGGGCAGCAATGACGACGTCACGCCCGGTTTTCAGCTGACCATCACACTGCACGGTGATCCGGTCGCGAAGACCATTCATCAGCAAGGTCTGCTGCGTCTCCGCTAAGCCCAGCTCCCACGGGGCACCCGCGTGTTTCAGGGACCCCAGAGGAGAAGCGCCGGTGCCGCCGTCGTGGCCGGAAATCAGCACGACATCCGCGTGCGCCTTGGACACACCCGCAGCAACCGTGCCGACGCCCTGCTCCGACACCAACTTCACGTGGATACGCGCATCCGGATTGGCGCACTTCAAGTCGTGGATGAGCTGGGCGAGGTCCTCAATGGAATAAATATCGTGGTGCGGCGGTGGCGAAATCAACCCCACGCCGGGAGTGGTAATACGCACCTCCGCAATCCACGGGTACACCTTGTGCGGAGGCAGCTGACCACCCTCGCCGGGCTTGGCGCCCTGGGCCATCTTGATCTGGATGTCCGTGCAGTTGTTCAGGTAGTGGCTTGTCACGCCGAACCGGCCCGACGCCACCTGCTTGATGGCGGAACGACGCCAATCGCCGTTCGGGTCCTTCGTGAAGCGGTCGGAATCCTCGCCGCCTTCGCCGGAGTTGGACATGCCGCCCAGGCGGTTCATCGCGATGGCCAAGGTCTGGTGGGCCTCGGCGGAAATCGAGCCGTACGACATCGCACCCGTCGAAAAGCGCTTGACAATCGCGCTCACGGGCTCAACTTCGTCAATATCTACCGGCGGACGGTTGGGATTGAACTTGAACAACCCGCGGATCGTGGCCAACCGCTTGGCCTGGTTGTTGACCTTTTCGGTGTAGCGCTTGAAGACCTCGTAGCGGCCCGTGCGCGTCGCGTGCTGGAGGGTGAAAATCGTCTCCGGGTTGAACAGGTGGTATTCACCCTCACGACGCCACTTGTACTCGCCGCCCAATTCCAGCTCGCGGTGTGCTTGCTCCTCGGGGCGGGGCAGGAACGCTTCGCGGTGACGGTCCCCGACGGCCTCCGCAATGGCCTCCAAACCAACACCGCCGATCGGGGCGAAACTACCCGTGAAGTACTCGTCCAGGAATTCCTGGTTCAGGCCAACGACGTCGGCTAGCTGTGCTCCGCGATACGACGCGACCGCGGCGATGCCCATCTTCGACATCACCTTCAGCAGGCCCTTGACTGCCGCTTTCGTGTAGTTATCGAACGCGGTCTCGAGGTCCATATCGCCCAAGGAGCCCTGTTTACGCAGCTCATCGATCGTTTCAAAGCCCATGTAGGGGTTGATGGCGTCGGCACCGAAAGTAATCAGCATGGCGATATCGTGGACCTCACGGACGTCGCCCGCCTCCACGATCAACGACGCCCGGGTACGCGTCCGCTCACGTACTAAGTGCTGGTGGACGGCGGAGGTCAACAGCAGCGACGGAATAGGCGCGAACCGCTCATCCGACTCGCGGTCGCTCAGCACGATCAGCGTTTTACCGTCGGCAATGGCGTCCGACACCTCACGGCGGATACGTCGCAACGCTTCCTGAATTCCGCGACCACCATGAGCCACGGCATACAACCCGGAAATAATGGCGACGTCGAACTGCGGGAACTCGCCACCATCGTTGGCGTGAACCAGCCGCGCTAAATCGCGGTTACGCAAAATGGGGTCGTCCAGGTGGATGAGCTTCGCCGCGTCCGCATCCGGGTGCATGATGTCCCGCTGCGCACCCAAGTGAGTGAACAGCGAGGTCATGAGTTTCTCACGGATGGAGTCCAGCGGCGGGTTCGTGACCTGCGCAAACCGCTGCTTGAAGAAGTCGAACAGATACGACGGGTGGTCGGAGAGCGCCGCGATCGGCGTATCGGTGCCCATCGAACCGATGGCCTCTGCACCATTGAGGGCCATGGGTTTGACGATGATGTCCACGATCTCCTGCGTGAAACCGAACACACGCTGGCGCAACACGGCCCGGTGGTGAGGCATCCAGTGGTAATCCGCGTCCGGAAGATCCTCCTTGCGCACAAGGTTCTGTGATACCCACTCGCCATACGGCGCCTGGGACGCGAGGTCAGTTTTGATCTCCTCGTCCGGGACGACGCGGCCTTGGGAGGTGTCCACCAAGAACATCTCGCCCGGCTTCACGCGGGTGCGTTCCGCCACGTGCTCTGGATCGATAGGCAGGACTCCGGCCTCGGACGCGCCGACGACCAGGCCGTCGTCGGTAATCCAAATACGACCAGGGCGCAGACCATTGCGGTCCAGAACAGCACCAATCACGGTGCCGTCGGTGAAGACGACGTCGGCGGGGCCGTCCCACGGTTCCATCAGGCACGAGTTGTACTCATAAAAGGCGCGGACGTCGTCGGATAAATCAGCGTTGTGCTCCCAGGCTTCCGGGATCATCATGAGCACCGCGTGGGGCAAGGACCGCCCGCCCAGGTGCAGGAGTTCGAGGGCCTCGTCGAAGCGAGCCGTGTCGGAACCGCCCGGGTCACAGATCGGGAGGACGCGGTCGATGGGGCCCAGCACCTCGGAATCGATGACGGCTTCGCGGGCGCGCATCCAGTTCTCGTTACCGCGGACCGTGTTGATCTCGCCGTTGTGGGCGACCATGCGGTAGGGGTGGGCCAGCGGCCACGACGGGAAGGTGTTCGTCGAGAAACGGGAGTGGACCACCGCGATGGCGGACTCCACCTCGGGATCCTGCAGGTCAAGGTAGAATTCCCGCAATTGCGGGGTGGTCAGCATACCCTTGTAGACAACGGTCCGGGCGGACAACGAGGGGAAATACACGGTGTCCTCGCCCGAGCCGGCGCCAGCACCCTTGCTGCCGAGTTCGCGTTCGGCGCGTTTGCGGACGAACCACACGGCGCGGTCCAGGTCAATGCCTTCGAGGGGGGTACCGTCGTCCTTGGTTCCCGAAATAAAGACCTGGTGGAACAGCGGCATCGCGTCCCTGGCCATGGCGCCGATGGATGAATCGTCGACGGGGCAATCACGCCACCCGATGAGCGTTAGGCCTTCTTCTTTAATGATGTCTTCGACGTAGCGCACTGCGTCGAGCGCCGCCATGCGGGCAGCTGGCAGCATGGCGATGCCGGTGGCGTACTGGCCGGCGGGTGGGAGTTCAATGTCCTGCTTGGCCATTTCACGGCGGTAAAAAGCGTCCGGAATCTGAATCAGGATCCCGGCACCGTCACCGGTGTTTTTCTCAGCACCTGCAGCACCGCGGTGCTCGAGATTAACAAGTGCTTGAATTCCTTTGTCGACGATGTCGCGGCTTTTGTCACCGTGCATGTTGGCAACGAACGCGACGCCACAGGCGTCATGCTCAAAGGATGGGTCGTAGAGACCCTGGCGTGAGGGAACAGTCGTCATCTGGTCGCCTTTTCGTTCACATGGCTGTAACGAGCCTGGTTAGCCGTGGTCTGTCGGTGAGATCTACCACGTGCGGGGTTGTGCACAGTGAATAAGATCAGGGGTCTCGCACGGGGTCAACCGTGAGAGACCGAGCCCAGTGCTAATGCGACGTGGGCCTTCTCATTTATTTCAGGGGTAGATTGTTACTTTATCGCAGGAGGCTCACATGGGTGGTGAACTCCACGTTCTGCCCTACTACCTGTACATCATGAATGTTTCAGCAATGTTTCCTAGACGTTTCATGGATGTAGTGGTTATGTCAGCTGTTATCGGGCTTAACAAGCGGGAAGGCCAGCGACTGGCGGATCGTGGACCCCGTAATCAGCATAACGATGCGGTCCACGCCGATACCCAGACCACCCGTCGGAGGCATACCGAATTCCAACGCACGGAGGAATTCCTCATCCAACTCCATAGCTTCGGGGTCGCCGCCGGCGGCAAGAAGCGATTGTTCCTCTAACCGCTGACGCTGATCAATAGGATCGGTCAGCTCCGAGTACGCAGTACCCAGTTCGACGCCCCACGCCACGAGGTCCCAGCGCTCCGTTAACCCCGGCTTACTGCGGTGCCGACGCGTCAACGGAGACACGGACACCGGGAAGTCCTTATAAAACGTGGGGAATGTCGTCCGCGACTCCACGAATTCGTCGTAGAGCTCTTCGATAATGGTGCCGTCGTCAGCGTCTGGGCGCAGAGGCATGCCCGCCCGTTCCATCAGGGCATCTAATTCTTCGCGTGGCGTGTCCACCGAAATAACCGGGCCGTCCCAGATTCCGTCCGCCCGCGCGCCCTCGGTAATGGCGTCGAGCACGGATTTCACGGGCCACTCGCCAGAAATGTCGACCATGCTGCCGTCGGGTGCCGTCACGACGGGTTTCCCATGCACCGCGGTGGCCGCGTTCACAATGAGCTCATGAGTCAAGGTCATCATCGTTTCGTAGTCGCCGTGGGCGTCGTACGCTTCCAATGATGTGAACTCCGGGTTGTGAGTGGCATCGACGCCTTCGTTGCGGAACTCGCGGCCCAGCTCGAAGACACGATCCACTCCGCCACACATGAGCCGCTTCAAGAACAACTCGGGGGCGATGCGGAGATACAAGTTCATGTTGTACGCGTTGATGTGCGTAATAAACGGCCGTGCATTCGCGCCACCATGGATGGGCTGCAAAATGGGGGTTTCCGCCTCCAAGTAGCCCGAACTGTGCAGGTCGCACCTCATCGAGTGCAGCACAGCGGACCTCGCCGTCAACGCCCGGCGCGACTCAGCGTTAACGGTCAGGTCGATGTGCCGGGACCGCACCCGCGCTTCAGGGTCGGTAAGCCCATCAGTTTTGTTGGGCAACGGGTGCAAGGATTTCGCTTCAAATCGGATACTGTCGGCCAGAAGCGACGGCTCGCCCTTCCGCGAGACACCCTTTTCGCCCTCAACGCGAATAATGTCGGCAAGGTCAAGATCTTTGCGCCAGGCCTCATAATCGCTGCACCGAGCTTGTTCGACGATCACCTGTGTGTCGCCCGACCAGTCATGGAGCTGGAGGAACATGACGCCACCGAAGTCGCGCCGGGCAATGATACGGCCGGAAATGGAGGCCGCAACACCGTCATCCATGCCGGCGATCTGCGCACAGGTATGCGTCGGGCGGACTGCAGTGGGCCACGGGCTCAGCCCTTCATCGCGCAAACGCTGGGCTTTTTCCAGGCGCACTTTGACTTGTTCCGAACGACGGTGGTGCACTGCGCGCCCGGCACGGGCCTCCTCCATGAGGCGAGGTGCGAGCTCGAGCGCTTCGGCAGCGCCTTCTCGTTTCACCGATCCGACGGGGGTTAGTGGGGGTTTGCGTCGCGACAGGGGCGCGGGCACGAACCCTTCAACGATGCCGGACACCAGTCCGACGCGGGCGATGGCGCGGTTATCTTTGAAACAGATGTACCGGGGCGCCCAGGTGGGGTTGTATTTTTCGTTGGATCGGTAGAGCGCTTCCATCTGCCACCATCGCGACAGGAAGACCAGGAGGCTCCTCCACAGGCGCATGACGGGGCCGGTGCCGAGTTCGTGGGCCGTCGCAAAGACCTGGCGGAACATGGCGAAGTTCAGTGAGATTCGTGTGACTCCGACGTCTAGTCCGGCATTGCAGAGCTCCGACACCATGATTTCCACGGTGCCATTGGGTGAGTCGGGTGACCGACGCATGAGGTCCAGCGAGACTCCGGTGCGCCCCCACGGGGAGAAGGAGAGTTCGCCGACGCGTCGGGCCACACCGGTGGGTGAATGGTGGGCGTCTTGGATGGCCTCGACCAGGAGGTTATTGGAATCGGCCGGATCCCCCAGGCGCGAGAGTGCCATAGAGAAGCCACGTTCGTTGTTGGTGTCGCGCCATGCGTCGGCGTCACGCTGGACGCTGGCCATCTCTTCATCGGTGAGTTCTCCGTGGCGACGGATCCGCACGGTCACGCCTGCTCGTCGCGCCCGAGCGACGGCCTGTCGCACTGCTTTAAACTCGGGCTGACTCAGTGAGAAGCTGTCGGTGTAGATGATGGCTTCGTCACCCAACCGGAGGGTTTGTAGTCCGTGGGATGAATAACAGTGCGCGCCCCGATCGGATGCCCCCATCACCGCCGGGGTCCACCCGTACATCACGGCCTGGTGAAGCCACGCATCCACGGCTTGATCCCAGGCAGCGGGGTTGCCGATGGGATCTCCCGACGCGATACAAACACCCAGTTCGACGCGATACGTGACCGCTGCCCGCCCATCGGGAGAATAAATGACAGATTTGTCGCGGCGCGTCGCGAAGTAGGCCAGGGAATCGTCCTCTCCCCAGCGGGCGATCATGGCGCGAATGGCTGTCTCGTCGTCGGGAGTAAGAGCATTATTGTCGCGCTGGCTGCGGAACAGGGTCCACACGGACAGGAGGAACACGATCGCACTGGCCAGGGTGATGACAAATGACACGATCCATTCCGGGTGGCCGCCGAAGAACTTTTGGTCGACCAACGAGAAGGCAAAGGACTTGTTGAGAACCCATTGCAGACGATTACCGCGGGACAGGGTGTGCGGGAACAGTTCGACGAGTAACCAACCACTGGCGGTGACCAGGCCTTCCCCGATGACGTAGACCGCGAGGGCCTTTCTGATGGCCGCGTGCCGTGTGCGCGCCGGGAAGGCGGAGCGGGTAGCCAGGAGGCCGATGAGCATGATTGCTTGGACGATGAATCCCACGTTGAGTTCAACCGTCGTAACCGTGCTGCCGGTGTCGTAGCCGTTGACACCCAGCACGAAGAGCAGGATGTTCTCGATGTTCAGGATCACCAGGAGAATAACGCTGACCCACCAGGCCAGGCGTTTGCGGGCGAGAATCGCTCCTGCCAGCAGGCCCAGGGCGAGGGCCCATGATATTGAGACCTCTGGCATGGGGAGGATCACGTAGTCGAAGAATTCCCGGATGCTCTGCAGCTGATGCCGGACCGGCCTGACCGCGCTGAACAGTAGCGCGATGAAGGAATACACAGCGAGCAAGGTGCCAAAAAACGGCGGGAATCTTTTGATAAACGTGGCGAACACAGTCTTATCTTGCACCCGCCCTGAACCTGTAGCCATAGAATTGTCCCCTAATATCCTGTGATTTCCTTGTGAGACTACCAGTCGTTGGCGCGTACCTATGATTGGTCAGTGAAACTGCGTTTCTTGCCGACGACCGAGTTCCTGGAAGTCGACCTTCCCATTGGCAGTAAAGGGGACGCCTTCCCTTTCGAGTAGCTGTTGTTTGAGGACGAGCCCGCGAGCCCCTCCCATGTAGCCGCCGAGAGAACCCCCGGCTGCGACGACCCGGTGGCAGGGAATGAAGAGCTGAATGGGGTTTGTTCTGCATACTGATCCGACTGCGCGCGCTGCTCGCGGCCGGCCGGCAGCTTCTGCCAATTCGCCGTATGTGAGCACGTCACCGGGCGAAATCTGGGCCATTTCTTCGCGCACGGATTTCGTGAACTCGGTGGGATCATCCTCGACGTCGAGCGGGAGGGTAAACGCTTGCCTTGTTCCGCTGAAGTACTCGTCGAGCTGCTCGCCGATCTGTGTCAAGAGGTGGCGTTGGGCTTCACTCATGTCCGACGTGGCAGCGGGATCAGCGATGTCTGGATCTGTGGTGCCCGGATCCATGATGTAATGCGACGCCACGATGGCGTGGTTGTTGATTGTGACGTCGATATTGCCGAATGGTGTGGGGAAACGTTGTGTCCGATAGGTCCGGTCGCCGCGTTCGTCGCGACGTTCAGTGGGGCCGTCGCTGTATTCGGCGGGCATGGATGTGCTCCGGTGGTTCATGGGGACAACGATAGCGGGTAGTAAAAAACCGGGTTACCAGCGCATCTGCGCTCATAACCCGGCTCTGAAATCGGTTAGGACCTCAAAGGGTAAGTCCCCGACTTACTTGTCTTTGTTGAGGAACTCGGAGGCCTTGTCTTTCAGGTCCTCGATGCCCTGCTTGATCTTGGACTCGGCCTGATCGCCTTTGCCTTCAGCCTTGAGGTCTTTGTTGTCAGTAACGTCACCGGCAGCTTCTTTGGCCTTTCCGCCAAATTCGTCTGCCTTGTTCTTAATGTCGTCAGAAATACCCATAGGCTTCTCCTTCTGTTCTAGCTTTGCGACGCAACGAGCGGCATCCATGTCGGGTAACCCGCGCTCATAAGAACGGGGTTGTGATATCGCGACGTGGCCACCGTCGTCAGTTGTCTGCGTGGATAACTCCCGCAGGCGGACGACGGTGATGGCTCGCTCGTGTGCACATCGCCTAACAACATGACACTTTACTACGGATTTCGCACCACTGGTGGTTGCCAGACATTTCCTACGAACTTGTGACCATTTCGGTACCTAAGCAGGTGGCGCACCGTTCCGACAACCGAGGCAACCAGAGGCGACCGGGACAACCGCGTCTGCCGAGATGCAGGTTTTAGTCCCCGATCTCCAGCAGAGACTGCCCACCCTGAACGGCGTCGCCGGGTTGCACGTGAAGTGCGGTGACGGTGCCGTCGTTGGGGGCTGTAATTTCGGTTTCCATCTTCATGGCTTCAAGAACGACGATCACTTCGCCGGCCGTAATGGCTTGGCCTTCCTCAACAAGCACCTTGCTGACGGAACCAGCCAGGGGTGCCGTGACCGAATTGGCACTGACACCCTGGACAGATGACGTGGTCGGCGCGGTGGGGGTTGGCCCGTTGCTGTTGCCACCAGTGATGATGGTGCCGAGTGTGGGGCGTTCTTCGTGTTCAACTTCTACGTCCACGGAATAGGGGACGCCGTTGACGGTAACTGTCAGTTTCATTCTTTCGGGTTCCTTCTATTCGTGGCTTATTGCCATTTCGCCTTGTGCTGAACTGCCTGCCGACCTTGCTGTGACCAGCTGCGATGGCGCAAGAAGTGAACTGCACGCACGGTTCCGCGGTTACCCATGTAGGCGGATACGGCCGCACTGATCGCAATCAAGACATCTTCAGGAATTTCCTCGTCAGAGCGTTGCTTCAGTGCCGCAACTTCGTTTTCCAGCTTGGTGACGTTGCGGGAGAGCTTCTCCACCTGGTTGGACAGGCGAGCCAACAACTGACTGAGTTCAGCAGAGGATGCATTGTCTGTATTCATGCTTCTCCGATCAGTTGGGGGCCAGGCCGTGCTTCTTAGACGGCCGGTTCTCACGCTTGTTGGTCAGCAGCTCTAGGGCCAAGGCAACTTCGCGACGTGTATCCGCGGGGTCGATGATGTCATCGACGAGGCCTCGGGACGCCGCCATGTATGGCGTCGAGAAGGTGTCTTTGTAGAGCTGGACGAGTTCGCTCTTCTTGGCGGCAGCTGCTTCGTCGCCACCCTCTTCCTGGGCTTTCTTGATTTCCTTGCGGAAGACGACGTTCACGGCTCCGTCGGCACCCATGACCGCAATTTC
>NZ_JAUMTY010000008.1:49110-55419 GCF_030530965.1 Corynebacterium sp.
TTTCCTTGCGGAAGACGACGTTCACGGCTCCGTCGGCACCCATGACCGCAATTTCCGCGGTGGGCCATGCCCAAACGCGGTCCGCGCCCAGGTCCTTGGAGCACATGGCCAGGTACGATCCGCCATACGACTTGCGGAGTACCACGGTCAGCTTCGGGACGGTGGCTGCCGAGTAGGCGAACAGCATTTTCGCACCGTGGCGAATGATTCCGCCATGCTCTTGTGCGACGCCCGGCATGAAGCCGGGGACGTCGACGAGGGTGAGCAGCGGAATGTTGAAGGAGTCGCAGAAGCGAACGAAGCTTGCACCTTTGTCCGACGAGTTGATGTCCAGAACACCAGACATCACTTGCGACTGGTTAGCGACGATACCGACTGTCCGGCCAACGACGCGGGCAAATCCGACCACAAGGTTTTGGGCGTATCCGGCCTGGACCTCGAGGAAGTCGCCGTAGTCGACGATCTTGCGGATGATATCGCGGACGTCGTATCCCTTACGGCCATCGACGGGGACGATGTCGCGGAGGGATTCGTCGGGCTCGACAACCTCGTCCGGATCAACGATGGGTGGCTCTTCGGTGTTGTTTTGCGGCAGGAAGCTCAGGAGCTTCTGCGCGATCAGGATGGCTTGCTCGTCATCGTCGGCGACGAAGTGAATGTTGCCCGCTGTGCTCATGTGAGCATCGGCACCACCGAGTTCGTCAGCGGTGACTTTTTCGCCGGTCACGGACTCGATGACCTTGGGGCCGGTGATAAACATGTTGGCCTTGCGGGTCTGGATGATGAAGTCCGTCAGTGCCGGCGAGTACGCGGCACCACCAGCGCAAGGGCCGGCGATGATGGAAACCTGCGGTACAAGCCCGGAGAGCAGCACGTTGTTGTAGAACACGCGGCCGTATCCGGAAAGGGAGTCGATGCCCTCCTGGACACGAGCTCCGCCGGAGTCGTTGATGAAGACGAAGGGGGTGCCGGTGGTCGCGGACGCCTTCATCATGGCGACCACTTTGTTGGACTGCATTTCGCCAGCGGACCCGCCCATGACGCTGAAGTCCTGGGATGCGATGTGCACTGGCCGTCCGTAGACCGCGCCGGATCCGGTGACGACGCCGTCGGCGGGGGCGTCGGCCTTGTCCATGCCGAAGTGCGTGGTCCGGTGCTTGGCGAACATTCCGGTTTCCTGGAACGTGTCTTCGTCGACAAGCTTGGTGATGCGCTCGCGGGCGGTCATCTTGCCGCGGTCGTGTTGCTTGTCCAGGCGTGCCTGTCCGCCGCCGAGGCGGATGCGGTTCTTTTCTTCTTCCAGCTGTTCGAGGCGCTCAGGCATGCTGGGATCGTGAGGTTGCTCACTCATTTATTTGCTCCGTTTCTGCTGTCTTTCGCGGTGATCAACTGGTTTATGCGGGTTCCACGGAGACAGTGTGGCTGCGGCCGCCTGTGGTGACTTTGTACGTAATCGGTTCGCGGATGGCAGTGGCGTCGCCGGAGGCCTTCGCCTCTTCGCGCTCGAGCTGTTCCTTGGTCTTGCCGACGTTCTTCGGGCCGTCGGGGCGAGTCTTGAAGAATCCCGGCGCGACCTGCGGGAACAGGGCGTTGGTGAGGACGTCTTCGTCGGACCCGTCGGTGCCGTCGAGTTTGTCAGCTTCCTCAACCAGGTTGTCCCATTCGGGCTCAAGGAGGTCCGCGGGACGCTCGGTGATGGGCTCTTTGCCGGTCTGCTTCTTGGCTTGCTCGATGAGGTCTTTATCCCTCTCACCTGGGGCTTCGCCGTAGTATCCGAGGAGGAGGTCGGCGAATTCAGCCGTGAGCACTTTGTAGCGGCCCATCAGCACGTTGAACACGGCCTGGGTGCCGACGATCTGTGACGATGGCGTCACCAACGGCGGGTATCCGGCTGCCTTCCGAACGACGGGGACTTCTTTCATCACCTCGTCGATACGGTCGCCCGCGCCCTGGGCTTTGAGCTGCGATTCCATGTTGGAGAGCATTCCGCCCGGAATCTGCGATTGGAAAATATTGGTGTTGACCAGTGTCTTGGACTCAAATTCCGCGTACTTCGGGCGCACTGTCTTGAAGTGGTCGCGGATATTAATGAGCCGATCCATGTCGAGCCCGGTCTCGTAGTCGGTGCCTTCAAGCATTTCGACGAGAGACTCGGTGGGGTTATGCCCTGGCCCGAGGGACATGGAGGAAATGGCGGTGTCGACGACATCCGCACCGGCTTCAATGGCCTTCATGAGGGTGACCATCGTGACGCCGGTGGTGGAGTGGCAGTGGACGTTGATCTGCGTATCTTCGCCGTAGGTGTCCTTGATGCCACGGATGATGTCGTAGGCGGGCTGCGGTTTGAGCAGCGCGGCCATGTCCTTGAGCGCGATCGAATCCGCGCCCATATCCAGCAAACGCCCTGCTAGATCGATGTAGCCCTGTACGTCGTGCAGTGGGGACACGGTGTAGCAGATGGTGCCCTGCGCGTGCTTGCCCACCTTCTTCACGGCCTGCATGGCGTGCTCGAGGTTGCGGGGGTCGTTGAGCGCGTCGAAAACCCTGAAGACGTCCATGCCGTTTTCAGCGGATTTTTCAACAAACTTATCGACGACGCCGTCCTCGTAGTGACGGTATCCCAGAAGGTTCTGGCCACGAAGCAGCATCTGAAGGCGTGAGTTGGGCATGAGCTTGCGGAAGGTGCGCAATCTCTCCCACGGGTCTTCGTTGAGGAAGCGGATGCAGGCGTCGAAGGTTGCGCCGCCCCAGCATTCCACGCTCCAGTACCCGGCTTTATCTATATCCTCACAGGCATCGACCATGTCTTCGAGGGCCATGCGTGTTGCCATGAGGCTCTGGTGAGCATCACGCAGAGCCAGTTCGGTCACTCCAATTTTTCGCGTGGTCATGGCCACTACGTTAAGCCGATTTGTTGGCTGTTGCACCACAGCTCACCGTCGTGACTTACCGCACTCTTGGACTTGAACAGTGATTAACCCAACTTGGAGGGGGGCGTCGCGTCCTTTCTCGTCGTAAATATTCAGGTTTGCGACGGTGTGTTGCTGTTTTTATGCGACGACGGTACCCCGTTCCGGGGGGCATTAAGCGCCGGAAACAGGCATTGCGCTTATCTTCAATCACGTTCGGGAGCAATTGATCACATTCCGGCATATACACCCGCTGTTTTCTGCGTATCTGATTCCTAGGCAGTGGATTTGTGATCCCCGATGCGAATCCGATGCGGTGGACATGCGGTTGATTATTACGGAGCACACGTGGTTTTACTAGGGTATGGCTATGCCATCTTTGTCGTCGATGTGGTCGCATGCCAGTGATTTGACGTCGTTGCGCAAGTTGTCTTCCCGTACACCGCGGGAAAAGCGGATCGATAACACATTCTTCCTGCTGGCGGGTTTAGCTAGCATCTGGTTAGCGGGGGAATACTTCAAACTTAGTTTTGTTTTAGATTTTCGTTTGTTGTTGATCATTCCTGCATGGGGTGTGATTGCTTATCTCACTCTCCCCCGGCTTCACCGAATTTTGACGCGAATTTACGTCCCCAATTACTTCATCGGGCGCACTCGGACGTCGGATGGGCTTTTGGGTGATCCGGTGAATATCGCGTTCGACGGCACTGCCGAGCAGCTCCACCGCTCAATGACTGAAGCGGGTTGGACGTTGGCAGATCCGGTGACGTTTCGGTCGTCGGCAAAGATTGTCTGGAGTTCCATTACTCGGGCTTCTTATCCCGCGGCGCCGGTGAGTCCGCTGATCCTCTTCGATCGCGAGCAAGACCTCGCCTACCAGCAGGAAGTAGATGGTTCTCCCTCCCGACGCCACCACATTCGGCTCTGGCGATGCCCCAAGGACTGGCCACTTCCCGGTGGCCACCGCGTGGACTGGGTGGGCTCCGCCAGTTATGACACCGCCGTCGGCGTTAGTTTTTTCACCTTACAAGTAACCCATCGCATTGCTGCCGATATCGATAGGGAACGCGACCACGTCGTATCGACGGTTCGTTCTTATGTCCCCGAGAGTTCGGTATCCATGATTGAGGATTTCTCGACGGGCTATCACCATGTCAATGGCGGCGGCGACAAAATCCACACCGACGGAGATCTTCCCATTGTCGACGTCAGTCGGGTCGGATTGCGCTCTGGTTCATCCGATGACGACAGTGCTGGCGCGACGGAGGAAACGCCCGAGGAACTGCCCGACGAGATCGAGGAGGATGCTCCAAACGACGCCGAGGAAAACGCCGAAGCGGAAAACACCGTCGAGGAAAGCAGCGATGCTGAGCCACTCACGGCACGCGGCTCGGACAATGTGGACTCGACGATTAACGGGACGCGCTATACAGGCCGGGCGTCCACGCACTACGACGACGACATTTCCGATGAGGAACGTGCTGCCCGACGTCCGAAGAATGCGCAACGCACACCACGCCCACCGAACCTAATGCTCTCCATGGGGATGCTGTTCCTCGTCGTCGCGTGGCAAAGCGTCGTACTGCTATACAAAGCGGACCAGCACCGATTTATCCCCGGCACCTTGCAGGACATGGGTTTCAGCCACCACACCGCCTACGTCGCGACACAGTGGTACGTCGGCTTACTAACGTTGGGGACCCTTATTCTGGTTCTGCTCACACTCGGCGGATTCACCCACGCGCGCGATGCTCTGATGCTGTTCCTCACCATCGCCATCGTGATTTCGATCCTTGATCGCAATGGGATGCGCATGATCGCCGCTGGTCACAACAACTTGCTGCTCACGACAGCGACCATTATTGCCCTGCTAGCACTGTCTTCCGACGACGTTCGCAACTGGATACGTGGGCACGAACCCGCCGCTGTTTGGGGACCGGTGAGGAAAATTCATCTGCCAATTGATGATCATTCGCGGTAGGCGCGACGACGATTGACGACGGTTACGGCATCGGTTATGGCATCGCGGGGCTTCTCAAGCGTCGTCATATCGCCGCTCTACCGGCACCGTGTCAGTGGTTTCACCAGCATTACCGTATTATGGTGACGCTAAAGCTGTTATGTCGGAGTCCACGACATCGTGTAACAGGGCCACATACCGCCGGTGTATGCGCTGCCCTTAACCTTGCATGGCAGACAACACCATCGTTCGTGCGCTGCCACGCGGAGTCAGAAAGGTTGATATGCCGAAGTCAAAGGTAACTGAGTCCTCAGAGTCGAGGCCCGCGTCGTCATCGACGTCCACCCGCACCCCGGTCAAGCTCAACAATGCGTCCACCCCGCTGTGGTACCGCATCATCATGTTCGGCTTCATCATTGCTGGGCTTCTATGGCTGGTGGTCAACTACATCGCTGGGCCGCAAATCCCGTTCATGCAGGACCTCAATGCATGGAACTACGCCATTGGTTTCGGGCTTTTCGTCGTTGGACTCTTAATGACTATGGGATGGAAATAGGCATAACTGCCTAACGGCCCCTAACCGCCTTATCGCAGCATTATCGCAACATTCCAGGCGACGCCGGATCGACGGGTGCGAGGCCGCGGAGAGTCCACATTTCTTTGTCACCGCTGCGCCGACGGTGGAAGCGCATCTGCCACTCGGGGGGAATATCGCAGCGCCAAAAGGCCTCGGGTGGGGCATCCAGAGCATGGACCAGTAGTGCGCGCCCCAGGGATTGGTCGCTGACCGTGACGTATTCTCCTGGTTCTAGCTCATCAGCCCACTTCGCCACGCGGTCGATATAGGTGCGTAGCGATTCCCCACCATGCCCGACATAGTCCGGGTGTTTCCTCCACTGCGCAATCTTCATCGGTGACACGAGAGGCAAAGGCTTCCCCGCCCACTCCCCCACATCCCACGGGCCCGGGTTGCCGACGAAAACGCGCAAGCGGGTGGATTCGGCCGCATCTTCCGTGCCCGGACCCGCGTCGTTAATATCACTGAATTCCTCGTAACGACGCAGCTCGTGCCGATAATCTGCCCACCGAACTGTGTCTTCTGACGACGCGAACCGTGGCAGACGTGCACTCGCGAGGGGTGCCGAGACAACGATGAGTCGTACCACGTGGATAGGGGCGCGACTCTGCCGATGAAAATGCCTCATACTGAAATTATCCCACTGAGAGGCGAACTTCCCATCAATACAAAGGTTAAAAGTTTCCACATCGTTTATTGTCGTATAACCATGTTTTTAGGGATAAGTAGCAAAAAGTGTGTCCGGTCGGCGTGTCGCGGGTGGGCTCTTATTTTTGTTCGAACATGCGGACTTTGTCGGGGCCTATCTAGGGTGTGTCGTCGGTATTGATAGCGTCGTCGTAGAGGGAGCTGGCCGTCTAATG
>NZ_JAUMTY010000009.1:0-22924 GCF_030530965.1 Corynebacterium sp.
ACGCCGGGGTTAACGTTTTCCCGGATAAGTCCACCCTGGACTCGTGGCTCGAGGCGTCCGACAGTATGGGTGGCGTGGCCGTGGCCTATGGGAACTCGGCTATCAGCCTTAATAGCAGTGACGGGATTCAGGATTCAGTGCAGATCGCCCCGAAACTGGCTGACAAGTTGGGTGGTGAGGCTCACGGAGTGGGGCATACGAACTAGTAGCTAGCCCACAGTTTTTAGGCCCCGCCCCGTCACGTAACGACAAAAGGGTGGGGCCTTACCCCTACCCCACACCAAGGAAAACCCCACAATGGCCAGCATCGCGAAATACAACACCACCAACGGCCCCAGATGGCGCGTCCAATACTACGACCCCACCAAGGGCAAACGACAAAAACGCGGCTTCACAACAAAATGGCAAGCCGAAAACTGGGCCGCAGAAAACACGGTAGACCTCACCACCGGGCAGTGGCGCGACCCCGCCGGGGCAAACATCACCGTCGAAACACTATCCAAAACATGGTGGAAAGGCCGACAACACCTCAAACCCTCCACCCTCGATAAAGACGCTGTACGGCTGCGAACCCACATTCTCCCCACGTGGGGGAAGCGGAAGATCGGCACCCTGCGCAAGAGTGAGATTCAAGCGTGGGTATCGGCGTCCTCACTCTCAGGCGCAAGTGTCAGACATAATCACAACCTGCTTGCCCAAATCCTCGACGTCGCCGTGGACGATAACTACCTGAAGTCGAACCCGGCGCGTGGGGTGAAGCTGCCGCCTAAAGGTAAACCCGTCAAGGTATATCTGACACCCGGCCAGCTTGAACGGCTGGCTCACCATGCGGGGGATAAAGCTGTCGTGGTGTGGGTACTTGGCACCGTGGGGCTGAGGTGGGGTGAGCTGGTCGGACTCAAAGTTGAAGACGTGGACGAACTGCACTCCCGGCTGCGCGTCAACCGGTCTGTGATCTACATTGACGGTAAACCACGCGAGACGCTGCCCAAAACGCATGAGCAGCGCACCGTGTCCGTTAGTCTACCTGTGATGCGCATGATTCACGAACAGGCCGCTGGACGGCTCCCTAGCGCGTGGCTCTTCCCCCACACCGACGGAGGGCCGCTCAAGGCCCCGGACTGGAGGGACGGCTGGTTCGCCTCGGCTGTGAAGAAAGCCCAAGCTGAGGACCCGTCGTTTCCGCGAATCACGCCTCACGGGCTACGCCACGTAGCCGCCGGCCTGTTGGTCTCGGCCGGGGCAAACGTGAAAGTTGTACAGCGGCAGCTAGGCCATGCGTCGGCCGTTTTAACACTGGATACGTACGCAGATCTGTTCGAGGACGACCTCGACAGCGTGGGGCAAGCGATGGCCGGTCTATTTCGCGTAGAGCCAAAATAGAGCCAAAGATGCTGAAAATCCTGATTTGACAAATAAAAAATACCCCCTGACCTGCAGTAACAGGTTAGGGGGTGTTGTGCCCCCAGTGGGATTCGAACCCACACTGAATGGATTTTAAGTCCACTGCCTCTGCCAATTGGGCTATAGGGGCACCGCCGTTGATGGCACACCGAACCACGCCGGTGAGCACAACAGCGAGCCTCATCATACCGCGTTACCCCACAGACACAGAATCCCGTGGTCACGCCTCAAAAGACACTTGCTGCCTGGCTAATCCGGCAATAATCCCGTCCAAAATATCCTTCTCGCTCACGGCGATCTGTTCGATGCCAGCCGTAGCACGGAAGAACTCCACGATCGCGTCAATAATCAGCGTTCCCCCACCGATAACATCCGCACGACCAGGCAAAATCTGCGGCCGCGCCTTCCTCTGCTCCACCGTCTCCGCGCGAACCTTCGCCGTCGTCGCCAGAATATCGTCCGCGTCAAGCGTCGAAAGGTGAATCTTTTCTGGCAAGTATTCAGGCAAGTCCTGAACCACTGCGGAGACCGTCGTGAAAGTACCCGCACAACCAACAACTGTCGCCACGTCAGAAAGAGGCAATTCTTCCGCAGCCTCACGCAGATTCTTATCGACGACCTCACGCGCGGCCGCGCACTCCGCCTCCGTCGGAGGATCCGTGTGCAAAAAGCGCTCCGATAATCGGACGCTGCCCATCTGGGTCGACAGAGCCCCGACAACGTTTCCGGCTTTGTCCCCCACGACGAACTCAGTCGAACCGCCACCGACGTCAATAACAACGACGGGCCCCTCAGCATCCACATCCATTGTCGCACCAAGATAAGACAGTCGCGCTTCTTCCGTGCCCTCGATCACTTCCGCAACCGCCCCAGGCGCAACCCGACCGAGCTCGGCCTTCGTCATGGCGAAGAAATCATCCCGATTCGATGCATCCCGCGTTGCCGACGTCGCAACCATGCGAACAGCACTCACGCCATGATCGAGCATCGTGTCAACATAACCGCGCAGCGCAACCCGCGTCCGCTCGATCGCAGCTGGCGACAATTGCCCAGAACTATCGACGCCCTCACCAAGGCGAACAATCGTGTTCTTCCGCGTAACCTCGCGCACAACTTTCCCCGACTGTGCATCGACGTCGGTGATGAGGAGGCGGATGGAATTGGTGCCGCAATCCACGGCAGCTAGAGACAGCGTGCTGGGAGCCTCGTTCGGAGCGTTGTTCGATTCCGACGACTGAGTATCGAGCGTCGAATCGGTAGCCATGGCCAGGCTAATCCCCAGTTCCTCTACCGTCGGCCATTGATCCGGGAGAGCAGTCCCGCGCAACTCGGGATTGTGAGCCAGCGCCAACGCGACGGTCTCGGTACCCAGGCGAACGGTGTCAGGCCCCTCCGCCAGAGCGTAAGCCATGAGAACGTGCAGGCACTTCACCCGGTCAGGCATTCCGCCGCCGGAAAAGGAGGTTCCCAAGTCCTCAATGCTGTTGCGGACGCTCAGGTAGTGTTCGTGCGCGGCCCGGTAATCGGCAGCCAGCGCCTCATCGGTGCTCAGCCGTTCAGTCATCCATTTCATGACTCCGGCGACTTCGAGTCGCGACGCCTCCGCCGTCAAACGCGGGTCAGTCAGGTAATACAGCGTCGGAAAAGGGGTACCGTCGTCCAGCCGGGGGGCCGTCGTCACGACAGCCGGCTGACCATCGGGAGTGCGATAGGCCACCTCGAGGGCACCACGGGGACGCCGCCCTAATTGGTCGGTCATGATGGCCATATCTTCGTCGGACACTCCGGAGAAACTCGTTCATGTCCACTTATTTTAATTCTCCCCCAGGCCGGACCTAATCCCCAGGCCGGACCTAATTGCCGGGCTGAACCTGATTCCCGTTCGCCGGTGCCGGCGCTTGACGGTTCGGATCCGGATCATTCACCGTCGGAACACCCAATGATGGAGCTTCGTCGTCGTGCTGCTCTTTATCCGACGGCTTTTCGCGGACCGAGCTCCACAACTGCGTGTACCACGGATCCTGGTGTTCGTCTTTCTTCGAATCCGATTCTTCCGGAGTTCCCGTCGTAATCGAAGGATCGATAATCCGCCAGGAGGTCTCCCCCCGCTCGACCATGCCTAGCCGCAGCCGAGCCTGCTCTTTGACGAAATCATCGTCGTTATACAAATCCAGCTGTTTTTGCAGCTCAGCCTTCTCTTCTTCCTGGTGAGCTATATCAATATGAAGTTGTTGCAACTCACTACGTTGCTGAAAGTATGACTTCAGTGGTGGGGCAACCGTCATCGTCATCGCCACCACAAGACAGGCCAAAATAATCAGCCTCACCGCGGACTGTTGACTAGGAACAGTCAACACCCACTGTTTACGGCTCCCACCGAAGCGGAATTCCCGCAATCGACGTTGCGCACGACGCCGACGCGACTGGCGCGTCGGTTTGGGCAACGTGCCCTTACGTTCCGACGCGGTATCCGACTCAACACCAGCGTCGGAATCGGACACAGTAACACCCTCATCAGGTTTGCCGACCTGCCGGCCATTCATGCGATGGTCGGCAGCCGTTGACGCAGCAGTAGCGCTATCGACGTGATCGCGCTCTCCCCCTGCTGCGAGAGAATCCGATCCTGCCGGCGATCCTGATTCAGGTGTACGTGCCATAGGCTGTGATCTTAGCCGTTAAAGCGCGGGAAAGCTGAGCGCCCAGCGTAAACGGCAGCGTCGCCCAAGAATTCCTCGATGCGCAGCAACTGGTTGTACTTCGCAACACGCTCAGAGCGAGCCGGAGCACCGCTCTTAATCTGGCCACAGCTATAAGCAACCGAGAGGTCAGCGATGGTCGTGTCCTCGGTCTCACCGGAGCGGTGGGACATCATGCAGCGGTAGTTGTTGTTCTGAGCCAGCTGCACAGCGTCGGCAGTCTCAGAGAGGGAACCGATCTGGTTAACCTTAACCAGCAGGGCGTTCGCAGCCTTCTTTTCGATGCCCTCCTTCAGGCGAGCCGGGTTGGTGACGAAGAAGTCGTCGCCGACGATCTGGACCTTGTCGCCGATCTCAGCGGTGAGCTTGGTGTAGCCCTCCCAGTCGTCTTCCTGCAGCGGGTCCTCGATGGACACGATCGGGTAGTTCTCGACGAGCTCCTCGTAGACCTTGACCATATCCTCGGCGCTGTGCTCGCCGCCCTCGAAGTTGTAGACGCCCTTGTCCTTGTCGTAGAACTCGGAAGATGCAGCGTCCAGGGCGAAAGCGATGTCCTCGCCGAGCTTGTAGCCGGCCTTCTTCACAGCCTCAGCAATGAGGTCCAGAGCTTCCTTGGTGGAATCGACCGACGGAGCGAAGCCACCCTCGTCGCCAAGACCCGTGGACAGGCCCTTGGACTTAATGACGGACTTCAAGTTGTGGTAAACCTCCGCACCCATGCGGAGAGCCTCGCGGAAGGAATCTGCACCAATCGGAGCAATCATGAATTCCTGGACGTCGACGCCGGAGTCCGCGTGTGCACCACCATTGACGATGTTCATCATCGGTACGGGGAGTACGTGAGCGTTCGGGCCGCCGAGGTAGCGGAAGAGCTCAAGGTTGGCGGAGCTGGCAGCGGCCTTCGCCGTAGCCAGGGAGACACCGAGGATCGCGTTCGCGCCCAGGTTGGACTTGTTGTCCGACCCGTCAAGATCCAACATCACCTTGTCGACGAGGCGCTGGTCGTCAGCTTCAAGACCGGTCACTGCCGGAGCGATCTTTTCATTGACGTTCTCGACGGCCTGACGAACACCCTTGCCCTGGTAGCGGTCGCCACCGTCGCGGAGTTCGTGAGCCTCGTGAACACCGGTGGAAGCACCGGACGGAACGCCTGCACGGCCGAACGAAGCGTCGTCAAGAAGAACCTCAACCTCAACAGTCGGGTTGCCGCGTGAGTCTAGAATCTCGCGAGCTTGAACATCGATAATCTGAGCCACAATGGCCTCCTGTTTATTCGACTACAACCTATCTAATCAGGGCCCCGCGCAATCAACTGACGCCACCGGCAACGCTGTGGCTAGCACAGCACATGATGGCGAGGACGCAGCGCGACCTACGCCTTCTATTGTGGCACGATCCCGAAATAATGGCATCCATGATGAAGGTCACTCCATTACGACGGTTACCCTACAAACCGGGCACAAAACAACAATTATCCTGCATAAATGGATATTTATAAACGTAAACGGACATTTTGGCGGGCTGGACTGTGTCCAAGAACACGCCCGTAAAAGGTGCTCAGTGTCGCGCGAACAAAGTATTCGGCGTGGCGCGACCACCGCGATCTGCGTATCGCCAGGACTTATGCCGGCTTCTGTTGGAGCGAATAATTGGCAGCAGCTCGCCGCACATCCTCCACGTACTGCGCCGAGTTATTGTACGAGCGCACGGCCGATTTCCACCCGTCCGCCGTCGATAAGTCACGGTCAAAATCGCACAAAAGATTCACTGCCGCGACTGCAGCATCATCAATATTGTCGGGGTCAGCCTTCCCATCCGCATTGGCATCAACCCCATACTTCTCCCACGACTGCGGAATGAACTGTAAGGGACCCATCGCCCGATCTTTTTCTTTATCGCCGTCCAGTTCGCCATTGTCGGTATCGGGCAGGTTCTCCAACCCGGGAGCACCGTCCAGCTGAACGCCGCGGATATGCGGCTTAACGTCCCCATTGGAATCAATCGACACCGAATCAAAATGGTGCCCGTTGTAGGTGCCGTGGCGGGTTTCTACCCAACCCAGCCCCGCCAGCGTCGTCCAATCCAAATGACACCCCGGTTTCGAATGACGGGCCACCACATTCGCATTCGCGTACGCACTCAAGGCCTCAACAGAAATGCCGGTTTTCTTTGATATCGGCTCCGCCCAGGTCCGAAATTCTTCCGACGTGCGCGTGTGTTTGGACGTATCGACCGCCGGAGCCGCAACCCCATTCGGCGGCGGAACGTCGGACGGAATCGGCTTCCGCATCGACGAACTATCGGTATGGACATGGGATACCAACCAACCAATAGCGACGATGACCAGCGCCAACACCGCGAAAACAGCAATGAGGGTACGTGCAGATTTCATAACCCAGAACACAGACTCCGATTCGGTGAGATGACGGCGTTATGACTACGAACCGAGGTCCTCGTGAGAAGCCGGAGCCGACCACGACTCATTAGCAGCCGACTGCTCACGTCGTTTCCCTTCCTCCCACAGACGGTTCTGCTCATCCAGGCCAACTGGACGCTCCGTCTCCTCGAACAGATAGGGAGCGCGCGTCCGCATCTTATGAACAAACGACGCCGCAACGTGCCCAATATCGAAAGCGCCGCGTCGGTTAGCTATCTCCGCATGGAACAGAACCTGCAAGAAGATATCCGACAGCTCATCACACAGCCGCTTTTCCGACGCCAGATCCCCGGCCTGCCACGTGTCGATGGACTGGGCTAACTCCTCAACTTCCTCACGCAGATAGGCAAGAAGAGACTGGTGGCTCTGGCTCTGCTCCCACTCCCCTTGGCGCAAGGCACGCGACATCACCGAAATGGCTTCTTCAATCTCGTTGAGGACAGCCTCCGGGATCTCACTTTGGCTCGGACCGGAACCGTCGGCCGATTCGGTGGTTTCGTCGACGCCACCAGCGCTTTCGTCGTCAGTACCTTCGCTATCGACGCCATCGCCCACGACTGCGGTCCCGTGAATCACACCGCCACCGGCATTCCCCGTGCCGCCCTGGTCTTCCCCATTGCGCTGGTCAGACGGGTAATCGGGCTCCCCTGTCGACGAATCCTCTCCGTACGCTTCTTCCGACGTCTCCGCGCCATCCGTCAACTGCGGGATTGCTTTCAATGCGAAGTCATAATCCGGATACGCCGCCGGGTTGTCCGCATCCATCCCCTCAAGCTCGCCCGAAGCACCAGAGCTCAGCGCATTATTCGTCGAACCCGACGCCAGCGCGCGGTCCGGCCGTCGTTGGAAATACAAGGAAGGAGCGACTAATAGCTGGTCACCACTGTGGAGCCTCTCGCGCACCCATTCGTTATAAGGATCAGTAGTGATCAACGTGTCGGTGTCATCCACCACATGGCCACCTAGATCGGCAATCACCCAACGGATGCGGACTGGGACTTCTTCGGTGTAGCACACGTCATTGCCCACCAGAGAAACAGCGTCGACGGGCAGCATGCCAGGAAAACGAGGATCGAGGACAATGACAGACATGGCTATATATTAACGGACCTTACTTTTAGTGGAATTCTTTTGGTGACTCTTGCCCCCAGTAGTGTCCGGCTGCACACCAGAAGCGACGTCCCGGCGCGGCTCACCCAGCAGCGACGTCATCACGTCCGCACACCACTGCAACAATTCCTCATCCTTGACGGCTTGTGCCCGAATACCCCGCCCTTTCTTGGGCGCAGGAACCACAACATTATGGGTTGTGGCACGATATTGCGCGCCGGGATACAGCCGGCCCAAACGCACTCGCCCTGAATCGGGCAGTTCAATGGGCGAAAACGAGATAGCGGCCTTGTTCGCGCCGGTTGCCACAACATCGGTCACGCCACATTCGCGGCAGACCATGCGTAACCGGGCAACGGCGAGCAGCCGGTCAATTTCCTGTGGCGGCTGGCCGTACCTGTCCACTAATTCCGCGCGGACATTCTGCAAGGCCTCTTCGTTCTTCGCTTGAGCGAGGTCCCGGTACGCGGCCAAACGTAGCCGCTCAGAAGCAATATAACTCGTCGGAATATGTGCATCGACGTTGATATCAATGCGCGTTTCCTTGTTTTCCTTATCGCTTCCATCGATTGGCTTGCCGTCGGCCATCGCCTTGAATGCCTCGACAGCTTCGCCAACGAGGCGGACATAGAGGTCAAAGCCGACGCCAGCGATGTGGCCCGACTGCTCAGCGCCCAACACATTGCCGGCGCCGCGCATTTCAAGGTCTTTCATGGCGACGGCCATACCGGCGCCGAGATCATTGTTCTGCGCAATCGTCGATAAACGGTCATAGGACGTTTCGGTCAATGTTTGCGACGGAGGGTACAAGAAATAGGCATAGCCTCGTTCACGCGACCGACCCACGCGGCCACGAAGCTGGTGCAACTGGGCCAATCCCATATGGTGGGCATTCTCGACGATCAGCGTGTTGGCGTTCGAAATATCCAATCCCGTTTCGACGATCGTCGTGCAGACCAACACGTCGTACTCGCGGTCCCAGAACCCTTCGACGGTGTTCTCCAGCTGATCCTCATTCATCTGGCCATGTGCCACGACCACGCGTGCTTCCGGAACAAGCTCACGTATATGCTGCGCGACCTGCTCAATCGAACGCACACGGTTGTGCACATAAAACACCTGGCCATCGCGCAACAATTCACGACGAATAGCCGCCGCGATCTGCTTATCCTCTTGCACACCGACGTAGGTCAACACGGGGTGGCGATCTTCCGGAGGGGTGAGGATCGTCGACATATCGCGAATCCCCGCCATCGACATCTCCAACGTGCGGGGAATAGGCGTCGCCGACATTGTCAACATGTCAACGTGGGACCGCAGCGCCTTGATGTGCTCCTTGTGTTCCACACCGAAACGCTGTTCCTCGTCGACAATAACGAGGCCTAAGTTCTTCCACTGCACCCCTGTCTGCAGCAGACGGTGGGTACCGATCACGATGTCGACCTGCCCCTCGGCCAGCCCGGTCAGGACTTCGCGGGCCTGCTTCGGCGTGGTGAAACGGGACAGCTGACGGATCGTGATGGGGAAACCTTCCATGCGCTCGCTGAACGTCGCGAAATGCTGCTGCGCCAGCAACGTCGTGGGAACAAGGAGAACCACCTGTTTGCCATCCTGAACAGCCTTGAATGCGGCACGGACAGCAACCTCGGTTTTGCCGTATCCCACGTCGCCCACGATCACGCGGTCCATGGGGACGGGCTTTTCCATATCCTCTTTGACCGCTTCGATGGCGTTGTACTGGTCTTCCGTTTCCGTGAACGGGAAGTTATCCTCCATCTCCCGCTGCCACGGCGTGTCTGGCGAGAACGCGTACCCCGGCGCGGCCTGACGCTTGGCATAGAGTTGCACGAGGTCAGCGGCTATATCGCGAACCGCGGCGCGGGCTTTCTTCTTGGTGTTCTTCCAATCGGATCCGCCCATTTTCGATAGCGACGGGTTTTCACCGCCGACATACCGCGAGAGCAAATCCAGACTGTCCATGGGGACATAAAGGTGATCGGCTGCACCGCCTCGTTTCGACGGGGCATATTCCAGAACCATGTATTCCCGACGGGTCGCATCAGCACCCTTGCCGACGGTGCGCTCCTGCATTTTAACGAATCGGCCGATGCCATGGGTTTCATGGACGACGAGATCGCCCGGGTTGAGCGAGAGCGGGTCGACGCGGTTGCGTTTACGCCGTGGCCGACGACGCCCATCGCCATAAGCAGCGATGCGGTTGCCGGTGAAGTCGGTTTCGGCGACGACGAGCAGGGGGCGGGACGCAGCCGAGGATGTGGCCTCGTCGCTGTCCGTCGGCTGGGCGTCGTCAGCTGGCTGGGCGTCGTCGACGTGTGGGATAACTAAGCCCCCGTGCAGCACGGCCCGAATGACCGTGGCTTTTCCCGGCGCAGGAGGATTCTGGGGATCCGCATCGGGCGTCACGCCGATCCCGGCTTCACGGAAACGACCGCTCATACGTTGTGCGGAGGCAGGCGTTAGTACCGTAAACACGAGCCGGCCACCGTGTGCCACGTGGTCGTGAAGCTCCGCCATCGCTTTCTCTACGTCGCCCGGTTTCCCCTTGGGCTGAGGCCCGGTGGAGAAATCCAACTCGAGGGTGGACGATGCCTCCGCGCTGCCCAAGAACCCCGGAGGAGCACACGTCCACCAGGACAAACCATGGTGTTCCGCTGTCTTCTCCATGGCACCCAGCGAGCGATACGCGCTCTGGTCCACGTTCAGATCATCATTGCCGTCCTCGGCTTCTGCCAGTGCGGCGGTGTCAATCGGTGACTCCGCCCCCATCGCGGCAGCCTCCCACCCGGCTTTGACAAACTCTTTGCCGGTGGCAATCAAGTCGTCGGCCCGGCGCTGTACTTTCTCCGGCGACATCACCAGCACCGTGGTCGTCGCCGACGGATCTGCGGCGGCCACTTCCTCAGGAAGCGTCACCATCGGACCGTCAAAAAGCACAGGAATGAGGGACTCCATCCCCTCAACGGCGACACCTTCGCTGATCTTCGTCAACGCGTCCGCCAGCGTGGCATTCGATGCGTGGGTGCGTGCCATTTTTTCAGCGCGGGCGCGGACAGCGTCGTCAATAAGAAGTTCACGGCACGGGTAAACAGGAACGACACCAGGATCAAAATTCTCGATTGTTCGCTGGTCGCCCACCGAAAAAGCGCGCAAATCGGAGATCTCGTCGCCCCACAATTCGGCGCGCACGGGGAGCTCGGCCGTGGAGGGGAAAATATCCACCACACCACCGCGAACGGCGAATTCCCCTCTCTTGCCGACGAGATCCACGTGCTGATAACCCATCTCGGCTAAGCGAGTGGCGATCCCCGTGACATCGGTGTCCTCCGCCAGGATGATCGGTTCGCGCTCCCCCAAGCCCTTCATAATGGGCTGAATGAACGACCGCGCCGGGGCGACGACAACGCGAATAGGCTGCTCACCGGGGATGTCATGGGGGTGAGCAAGGCGGCGAAGCACCTTTAGGCGGGCACCTACGGTCTCCGAACCGGGGGACAAACGCTCATGCGGGAGCGTCTCCCAGGCGGGGAACATGGCGACGGCATCGCCCATCATGTCGCGCAATTCTGCAGTGAGATCCTGGGCTTCGCGGCTGGTCGCGGTCACGATGGCAACGACAGATTTTTCGGCGATTGCCCTGGCCACCCACGACCGTGCCTCGTCGATCGCTGAGATGTGCAGCCGCGGCTCCCCCACCGAAGCCAGGACTCCTTGGAGTTTCGGCGATTGCAGCGCCAACTGCACCACCCCGGCCAAGGGTGGCCGTCCCGTTCCTTCCGGCGCGTCCTTCCCTTTGGGCTTGCGGGCTGCCGCACGAGCAGCGTCGGACGCGGACGCATCGGATGAGGGCATGGGAGTCTGTGCAGAGGTGTGCGTCATGAGGCTGATTGTAATGGGGAGCTTTGCGGCGGAGTGTCGCGGATACTAGTCGTCGGCCTCCTCCGAAGCCTCGCCCTCTGAGGTGGACGAACTGGACTGCTCCGCGTCCCGCTGCTGTTGCCTGTACACCTCGGCCGGGTCGGCATCCTTACCGGCACCCAGCCTGACACCTTGCTGGCCAGCTTCTCCCTCGACGTCCTCGTGGAGGATCGGGTCCTTCTCCATTCCTGCGAGGCCATTCCACATGAGGTTCACGATGTGGGCAGCAACTGCGTCCTTGGGAAACACGTGTGTGTTGTCGCTGTTACCGTCGTTACTACCGTCCGCGGCTCCATCTTTATCACTGCCGACGCCGTTCGCGCTGTTCTCATTGCCGACGCCCATCGAGTTGACGGTCCACCACTGCGCCACCATCGCGACGCACCCCATCATGCCCTGGGCATAGAGCTCCGCGAGACGCTCATCTAAACCATTCCGCTTAAAAGCGTCGGCAAGAATATGGGACGCGCGATTCACCGAAAGACCGAGCAAAGTGGAATGGGCACCGTCCTCAGCCGACGAGTGATCCTCCGCCGACTTCCCATGATGCGATGCCGCCTTCGACTGCGATGACCTCCCGACAGCCCCAACAACAGCGCCGTCGCGAGCGAGGATCCGGAAACCTTCCTCATTTTTCTCCGCGAAATCCAGGACCGCGTAGACCGCCCGTTCAATTCGGATACGCGAGCGCCCCTGAACAAGTGCTTCGTCGATAGTGCGGTCGAGGGCGACCATATCTTCGTCGATAACTGCCTGGTAAAGCCCCTCTTTCCCACCAAAATGTTCATAAATGACGGGCTTGGACACACCGGCGCGCGCAGCGAGCTCTTCGACGCTGGTACCTTCAATGCCTTTTTCAGCAAAGACAGGCCTACTCATAGCGATCAATTGGGAGCGACGTTCTGCTGCCGACATACGTTGACGTGTCATGTCTTCAGGATATCTGGAACGTCCCCCCACGTTGTCGTAGTGCCGGAAAAATGTAGAACAGGAGGAGTCGAGGCGCGGACCGGAAACGATGGCTGCACAATAATCGCACTTAAATCGCACCTGATCGCGGGGCTGCGCGGACGGGAACATGGGCTCGTCGGTGTGTTGTTCAGGAGAAATGGCACTTTGGGCGGCTCGTCGGGTAGAGTAAGGCGCCGCAGCGACGGACATTGTCCTCCTGTGCTTTCTCCCGTGGTGTAATAGGCAACACAGCTGGTTTTGGTCCAGCCGTTCTAGGTTCGAGTCCTGGCGGGAGAGCCACAACTATATGATCGGATCTATCACCCGAATACTCATAAACGATGGGAGAGTCCGTGAGTACTACCCCAGTTGCAGTCATTGTTTTGGCCGCAGGGGCTGGCACCCGAATGAAGTCAGATACCCCAAAAATGCTTCATCAGATTGGGGGGCGCTCACTACTCTCCCATTCTTTGTATGCCGCGAAGGGGCTGAACCCCGACCACCTCGTCGTGGTCGTCGGCCATCAGAAGGAACTCGTCGCGCAGGCTGTTGAAGCTTGGCAAGAAGAAACCTCGACGACGTCGGGCTTCGCCTTGGCGCATCAGGAGCAACAGAACGGCACCGGCCACGCCGTCATGTGCGGCATGGACAGCGATGAATTAGCTGGTTTCACGGGGACGGTCGTCGTCACGAATGCCGACGTTCCTCTTTTGTCGTCCTCGACGCTCGATTCGCTGGTCAACGCCCACACTCATGCACCGGCAGCGGCCGTGACCGTGCTCACCGTGGAAGCGCCCACACCGACAGGCTACGGGCGCATCATCCGCAATGCCGATGGCGAAGTGACCGCGATCGTCGAGGAAAAAGACGCCACCGAGGACCAGCGTCGAATCAAAGAAGTCAACACCGGCGTCTTCGCGTTTGATGCCGACGTTTTGCGCAGCTCATTGGGCAAGTTGGACACCAACAACGCGCAGGGCGAGATGTACTTGACCGATGTTCTTGGCATTGCCCGGAACGAGGGGCTCATCGCCCGCGGACATATGGCACATGATCCCGCGGAATTGGCCGGTGTGAATGATCGCGTCCAGCTTGCCGCCGCCGGGCGAGTGCTCAACCGGCACATTTGCGAAAAGCACATGCGCAACGGGGCCACGATCATTGATCCCGAATCCACGTGGATTGATGTCGATGTCACGATCGGACGTGATGTCACCATTCATCCGGGGACTCAGCTTCACGGCACGACGCACATTGAGGACAACGCCGAGATCGGGCCCGATACCACTCTCACGAATGTCACCGTTGGTTCGGGAACCCAGGTTGTTCGCTCGCACGGTTCCGATTCCACCATTGGCAGCAATGCCCACGTCGGGCCGTTTTCCTACCTGCGCCCTGGAACTCACTTGGGCGACGAGGGGAAGATCGGGACCTACGTCGAGACCAAGAATGCCACCATCGGCCGTGGTACGAAGGTTCCGCACCTTACTTATGTGGGCGACGCCACCATCGGCGAGTACTCGAATATCGGATGTTCCTCGGTGTTCGCGAACTATGACGGGGTGAACAAGCACCACACGACCGTCGGGTCCCACGTCAGGACCGGATCTGATACCACCTTCGTTGCGCCTGTGACCGTGGGCGATGGCGCCTATTCCGGGGCTGGAACGGTGATTACCGACGACGTTCCCGCTGGTGCGCTGGTTGTCCCGGGTGCCCGGCAACGGGTTATCGAAGGGTGGGTGGCTAAGAAACGCCCGGGAACTGCAGCAGCGCGCGCGGCTGAGGCCGCCGGTACCCCCGAAAGCACAGGTAAAGCCCCCAACAATTCGGCACCATCCGACAACTCGCGGACCGATAGGACGTAGTATCACTAAGTGCCGGGGATAGTTGGTGAGTCCCACTATCCCACGCCTGCAGGGTTGATCAGATTTCCACTCTGACTGCCGATAAACGTGATCACCGTGGTCAACACAGAAAGGCATACCGTGAATTCACACTGGACGGAAAACCAGAAAAACCTCATGCTCTTCTCTGGGCGTGCCCACCCCGCTCTGGGAGAGCAAGTCGCCAAAGAACTAGGTATCGAGCTCACCCCCACCACTGCCCGCGACTTCGCCAATGGCGAGATCTTCGTTCGCTTCGAGGAATCCGTCCGCGGTTGCGATGCTTTCGTCTTGCAGTCCCACCCGCAGCCGCTGAACAAGTGGCTGATGGAACAGCTCATTATGATCGACGCCCTTAAGCGTGGATCTGCAAAGCGCATCACAGCGATTCTCCCCTTCTACCCCTATGCCCGCCAGGATAAGAAGCACCGTGGCCGCGAGCCGATTTCCGCTCGCCTGGTTGCAGACCTTTTGAAGTCTGCCGGTGCTGATCGCATCGTGTCTGTCGACCTCCACACGGACCAGATCCAGGGCTTCTTCGACGGCCCGGTTGATCACATGCACGCCATGCCGATCCTCACGGACTACGTGAAGTCCAACTACGACACCTCGAACATCGTCGTTGTCTCCCCCGACGCCGGACGTGTGAAGGTGGCCGAAAAGTGGGCCCAGGAGTTGGGTAACGCACCTCTCGCCTTCGTCCACAAGACCCGCGATATTGACGTCGCGAACAAGATTACGTCCAACCGTGTTGTCGGTGACGTGTCCGGTCGAACCTGTGTGCTGCTCGACGACATGATCGATACCGGTGGAACCATTGCAGGCGCTGTCAAGGTGCTGCGTGAAGCTGGGGCGAATGACGTCATCATTGCCACCACCCACGGTGTGTTCTCGGATCCGGCCCGCGAGCGGCTGTCCGAATGTGGTGCGCGCGAAGTGATCACCACCGATACGCTGCCGCAGAACACGGATCACTGGGACAACCTCACTGTTCTGTCGATTGCCCCACTATTGGCAAAGACCATTCACGAGATCTTCGAAAACGGATCCGTCACCAACCTCTTCGAGTAAGCGCCCACATCGGCGCTAGGTGACTCAGCGCTACTCGCGTTGGCGCTGACTACGTTGGTGCTCCTTGCCTCGCACCGTCGCTACCCGATGAGCGAGATTCTTGGCCGGACGAACGTTTGGTTCCTCCGGCCAATCTTGCTATCCTGGGTCGGTATGTCTCGGCGAGGGCGGCCCGTAACCGTGCACGCACAAGAACCGCGCACAAGTAAAGGGCCCCGTTATCGACGCGATGAAAATCTATAGCGGCATACATGAGGCTCGGCGAAGCCAGCCCACTGGTATGCAATGGTTCCAACAGTGACACCATTCCGCTTTTTCTGCGTGATTCTCTCTCCGGGGCGACAAACGCGCAGATATTCCTACACCACGTTCCTTTCTGCGCGTTCATCGCTGATGATTGGAGATTATTGTGGCAACAAACATTACCGACCTTGAAGCTTTGCCCCGTCACGAATTCGGCAAAGGCGCTTCCCGCCGTCTGCGTCGCGCAGGCCGCATCCCTGCCGTGATCTACGGCAAAGAACTCGACGAGCCCATCCACATTTCGGTGGACTCCATCGAATTCCACGCAGTTCTGCGTAACCACGGTGCCAACGCCATCGTCGACCTCAACGTTGACGGCGAAAAGCACCTGACCATGGTGAAGGCTGTCGACCAGAACGTCCTCACGCTCGACGCCGACCACGCTGACCTCCTGGCTATTCGCCGCGGCGAAAAGGTTGAGGTTGAGGTTCCGGTTGTTACCGAGGGCGAGGTTGCTCCGGGCGCTATGCTCATGCAGGATGTCGACGTTATCGACGTCGAAGCCGACGTTCTGTCCATTCCGGAAGAAATCACCATTGATGTTGAGGGTCTGGAAGTTGGTACCCAGATCACCGCTGGCGACGTCCAGATGCCGGCCAACACGACGTTGATCTCTGATCCGGAGACGTTGATCGTTAACGTGGTCGTTCCTGAGGTTGCCGACACCGACTCTGACAACGAGGAAGACACCGAGGCTGAAGAGACCGAGGGCGAGGCCACTGAGGCTGAGGGCGAGTCCGAAGAGGGCGAGTCCGAGGAGTAATTCAGGCCGTTTTCCGTGGGTATGTTTTCAACGTCTCAATCGCGCGGCGGGAGTGCGGCGCGGCGTAGTCCGGCCGGAAGCCGGGGCACTGACTCACAGTCATTCCTGGTTATCGGGCTGGGCAATCCCGGCTCCCAGTATGAGGGCACTCGCCACAATATTGGCCAGATGGCCCTCGACGAGGTGGCGTCCCGCGCGCTCCCCGTCCCCGTGACGTTGTCGCGGCACAAGAAAACGAACACGGATTCGGCGCAGATGTCGCTGTCCGGCCCGAATGGTTCATCTGTTTCCCTTATTCTTGGCCGTCCGCGGTCATATATGAACCTCTCGGGTGGGCCGACCTCTGCTTTGGCCCGCTTCTTCCACATTCCTCCCCAGAACGTCATTGTTCTCCACGACGACCTCGACCTCGATTTCGGGATAGTTCGTCTTAAGCGGGGTGGTGGCGAAGGCGGCCATAACGGGCTGAGGGATATCACCAAAGCCTTGGGGACAAAAGATTATCTCCGGGTGCGATTAGGAATTGGCCGCCCACCAGGACGTATGTCCCCCGCAGACTTTGTCTTAAAAAAGTTTTCGACGCGGGAATCCGTCGATGTAGACCTGATGTGTTCTACTGCTGCCGATGCCGTGGAGCTGCTGGCCACCCGCGGGCTGGAGTACGCCCAGAACACGATTCACGGACGCTAGACGCTAGGCCACGCTGGCATTACCTGCGATTCCTCAATTTCTGAAGCGTCCGCTTGAGGTTATCGTCGTCCAACTCTGCCGTATCGACCTTGCGCAACTGCGCGAAGACATACGGGCACCGCATGCACCGCGGCGACGAGTGACAGCACTTCTTCTTTGGCCCTTTTTCCAGGCACTTCGCTACTTCTTTGTGTAGCGCAGTGGCCCCCATAGCCGACGGCGTTTCGTTAAAGAGCACGCCCTTCTTGCGTGCTTCCAACCGCGCATAATACTGAGCCTCATAGGCTGCTTCCGCATCACGAAATGGGCACGGCTTCCGTCTACCGTCGCACCCCGAATCGGCATCACATGGGCGTCGTACGGTCACATCTCCTGAAGAGTATGAGTAAGCACTGACTGCACGCTGACGTGACGTGCGCTTTTTTCGCTTACCCACAATGATGACCTCTTGAGACTAATTACCTACCTTCACATTTCAGCCGTATTCCCCCAGTTTGGGCTGGTTAGGCTGATCGCTGTGAGGTTTCCCTTGTACTCTCAGCCCTAACCATAACACCGGGACGGTAGCCTCTGTAAGAATTGGGGGTGAACGTTGATCCCCCTATTCTTATCGGTAATTGTTCTTAAAGGTTGGTTGCGCCCTTCATGGGGTCACTCGCCCAACGCACGCTGTCCTCTCCCACCCTTTTCCCCGGAAATTCTCAGCGGAATTCTCAGCACAACGTCTCTAGGATGAGAACGAAAGGGCATGGCGTAAACCGAAATACTTTCGCCTGTCCTTCTACAAGGCCCTGGGGCGCACCAATATCCCTGGGCAACCCATATTTCCAATCATCAAACAGTTATTAGCGAGGAGACAGCTTTTGTCCATTCGTCCCAATGCGATCACCGATCCGCATATCAACCGCGGAACCGCATATACATATGAAGAGCGTAAGAAACTTGGACTCACCGGCCGGTTACCGTCGGGAGTGGAAACCCTCGAATCTCAGGCACAGCGCTGCTACCAGCAATTAAGCCAATTCGAAAACAACCTCAACAAATATCATTACTTAGACGAACTGCACGGCCGTAACGAGACCGTCTATTTCAAACTCCTCGTTGACCACCTCAAAGAGCTCCTCCCCATCGTGTACGACCCCACCATCGGCGACGCGATTGAAAACTGGTCACAGGACTACCGCCGCTCACACGCTGTATATCTCTCCATCGATCGTGTCGACGAAATCCGCGAAAGCTTCGAAACCCTAGGACTTGGGCCCGACGACGTCGACCTCATCGTCTGCTCAGATGCCGAAGAAATCCTGGGCATCGGCGACTGGGGAGTTAACGGAACCGATATCGCCATCGGAAAACTGGCCATCTACACCGCTGCTGCGGGCGTCGACCCCTCGCGCGTGATCGCGGTCAACCTCGACGTCGGCACTGATAATGAGGACCTCCTCAATTCCCCCTTCTACCTGGGGAATCGCCACGCGCGCGTCCGTGGCGAGCGCTACGACAATCTCATTTCCGAGTACTTGCGCGTCGCAAGCGATATGTTCCCGAACGCGCTCCTACACTTTGAAGATTTCGGCCCATCAAATGCGCGCCGTATTCTTCGCGACAATTCCGACAGCTACCGCATCTTTAACGATGACATGCAAGGCACAGGGGCTATTGTCACCGCCGCGGTCATGGCGGGGATGAAGGCAAACAACACCACGTTCGCTGACCAGCGTCTCGTCGTTTATGGTGCAGGAACAGCGGGCACAGGTATGGCAGACCAGATTCGCGCCGGAATGATTCGCGACGGTTTGAGCGAGGATGAAGCGACACGGCGGATCTGGCTCATCGACGTCAACGGGTTGGTCACCGATGACATGGATAACCTCCCGGATTACCAGCAAACATACGCGCGACCTGCGTCGGAAGTGAAAGACTGGGGCGGGAAAGATGGGAAAATCGGGTTGCTCGATGTGGTTCGCCATGCCCAGCCCACCATCCTCATCGGCACCTCGACTGACCACGGTGCGTTTACCGAACCAGTAATCCAGGAGATGGCGAAACACTGCGACCGGCCCATCGTCCTGCCGTTGTCTAACCCGACCTCGCGCATTGAAGCGATGCCTGCCGACGTCGTGAAGTGGTCGGACGGGCGTGCTCTTGTTGCTGCTGGTATTCCCGTTGACGACTTCGAGTACAACGACGTCACCTACGGATTTGGCCAGGGCAACAATGCCTTGCTGTACCCGGGCCTCGGGTTGGGTGTCATCGTGTCACGAGCAGACCGGGTTACCGACGGAATGCTGCTGGCTGCGGCCTCGGCGGTTGCCAAGCAGGTGGACGCCTCCCAGCTTGGTGCGCCCATTCTGCCGCCGGTCGAGAATCTGCGGGCATCGTCGGCTCGGGTTGCGGAAGCGGTGATCCGTGAAGCGGTCGAGTCCGGTGTTGCGCAAAATGAGCCCGACAATGTTGTTGAGGCGGTTCGACTCGCGATGTGGTGGCCGGAGTATCCAGACGAGCTTGCCACGGAACACGAGGGTGACAAGAAATAGGCGACGAGGGATAGACGACGAGAGATAGTCGGCGGGGAATAAAATGGTGCGCACCTGGCGCGCCGTGTACTCCTTATCCACTACCTGCCTTGAAGCAGAAGATCGACGACGCTGCCGGCGGTCCCTCCATGGGCGTATTCAACACTCTGACCAGCCCATAATGACATGCAGTCCGTCTCCCCTTGCTTGGTTGCCGCCTTCCGAATGGGCGATGTGAGCCCATTGACCGCGGGATAGACCGACGGTGCGTCGGGGTGGGCGTCGATAAATGCGTTCCGACGCCCGCGTGCTGGCCGCCCGGAATATGCGCGGGTGATCACGGTGTCGTCGGCCGTCGCTGAAATGAGTGCCTGTTTGTAGGGCTCATTCGTTCCCGCTTCGTCCGTCGCGGCGAATATGGTTCCGGCTGCAACGGCGTCCGCCCCGTGGCGTAACGCCTCCGCCACGTGATCGGGAGTCGCGATGCCTCCTGCCGCGATGATGGCTGGGCGCGTCGACGCATGCGTGTCCGCGAATAGATCGGATACTGCCTGCACAAGGGACATCAATGGCTCGGAGCCGGGCTCTTCATCGGCTGTCGTTGTCGCGCGGTGCCCACCGGCTTCCGGGCCCTGAACGACGACGGCCGCCACACCTCGCTCGGCCGCGACCTGCGCCGCATGGGTGGTGGCGACAGTTGCCCACACTTCAATTCCGCGCGATTGGAATTCGTCGACCAATTCCTCGGGCGGAAGACCAAAGGTAAAGCTCAGGGCATCGGGAACTGAAACGCCCTCGGCGTGATTATCACCGTCAGCAGGTCCCTCCCCTTGCTGCTCTCGTTGGTCGAGGCGTCGACGTATGACCGCGAGCTTCCCCTCCCACTGGTCGTCAGTGGTCCAGTTCAACTCGGGTTCGGCAACACCAAACCGTTCATAATCCTTCGCCAGCTCATCGCGGTATGCCGCAGCGCGATCGCGGTCCACTCCGGAGGGGCTGGGTTGTGGCACGAAAAGATTGAGGCCATAGAAGGGTTCCGCGCCACGTTGACGTGCCCGTTGAGCAACGTCGTCAAGTTCTTTGTCTACTGCTTCTGGGGTTTTGTATCCCGCTGCTAAGAAACCGAGCCCTCCTCGGGCAGCGACGGCATCAACGAGCGCCGGTGAAGAGGGACCTCCCGCCATCGGGGCGGCGATAATGGTTCGGTAGGCTCTCGACTTCACTGTCGACGATGTGTCTTCTGTCGGTTGTGTGTTCTGGGTCTCATTCATGGCGCTGAGAGTACAGCGTCATGACTACGCAGAAGGGTAAAACACTAAAAACATTCCCCCATAGTGGTGCGGCTATCATAGAGCGGTTAGATTAACGACGGCCTACACTGACGCCATTGCGGCAGACGGACACAACCGGTGAAATAAAACAGCCCGGAGACCAGCGAGAGGAAAAGGAACGCTCAGATGAGTACAGTCGCGGAGGAAAGCGCTCGACGCCGAACATTCGCAGTGATTGCACACCCCGACGCTGGTAAATCCACACTCACCGAGGCGCTGGCCCTTCACGCCCATGTGATCGCCGAGGCGGGGGCTGTTCATGGCAAGGCCGGCCGCAAGTCCACCGTGTCGGACTGGATGGAGATGGAAAAAGATCGTGGTATTTCCATCGCCTCGTCGGCTCTCCAGTTCGAGTATCTCCCCGAAAATGCACCGAAGGGCACAGAGCCTTATGTCATTAACTTAGTTGATACCCCTGGTCACGCGGACTTTTCGGAGGACACCTACCGCGTCCTCACCGCTGTGGACGCTGCCGTCATGCTCATCGACGGCGCGAAGGGCCTGGAACCGCAGACGCTCAAGCTGTTCCGGGTGTGTAAAGCCCGTGGCCTTCCCATCATCACGGTGATCAACAAGTGGGACCGCCCAGGCCGCGCTCCCCTCGAGCTCATGGACGAGATTGTCGACGAAATCGGCCTGCAGCCGACACCACTGTTTTGGCCCGTAGGAATGGCTGGCGACTTCCACGGCCTCGCCCGGCGCGACGCCGACGGTGACGTCACGGAATATATTCACTTCTTGCGCACCGCGGGCGGGTCAACAATCGCCCCCGAGGAGCACTACTCCCCCGACGAGGCATCGTCGAAGGAAGGCGATGTGTGGGACACCGCGGTCGAAGAGTGCGAGCTTCTCACCATGGACGGCGCCATCCATGACCAGGAACTTTTCCTGGACTGCACCACATCTCCTGTGGTGTTTGCGTCGGCAATGTTGAATTTTGGTGTTCATCAGATTTTGGACCTGCTGTGCCAGCTTGCTCCTGAGCCGGGGCCGCGGAAAACAGATCCCAAGGTTCTCGAATCAGCGGGCAAGGCGACGGGGGCGATCGACACGGAGCGTTCACCGGAAGATCCGTTTTCCGGCGTGATTTTCAAGGTTCAGGCGGGTATGGATACTCATCACCGCGACAAGCTGGCCTTTATGCGGGTGGTGTCGGGCGAGTTCGATCGCGGGATGCAGGTTACTCATGCGCAATCTGGCCGCTCATTTTCGACGAAATACGCGCTGACCGTGTTTGGGCGGACGAGGTCGACGGTCGAAACGGCGTATCCCGGCGACATTGTGGGGCTTGTTAACGCGGGGTCGTTAGCTCCTGGCGACACGATTTATGAGGGCACGAAGGTGCAATTTGCGCCCATGCCGCAGTTCGCGCCGGAGAATTTCCGCACGTTGCGTGCTCGCTCGCTGGGCAAATACAAGCAGTTCCGCAAAGCGTTGGAGCAGCTGTCGTCAGAGGGCGTGGTGCAGATTCTCCGCAACGATGCTCGTGGCGACGCTGCGCCGGTGATGGCTGCCGTCGGGCCCATGCAGTTTGAGGTCATGCAGGCCCGGATGGCGAACGAGTACAACGTCGAAACGGAAACGAGCCCTGTTCCGTATTCGGTGGCTCGGCGTACCGATCATGAGTCCGCCCCGGAGCTCAACCGCCAGCGCGGTGTGGAGGTGTTCACCCGTGATGATGGCGAGCTCATTGCCCTATTCGGCGACAAGTGGAAACTGCAGTTCATTGAGCGTGAGCACCCGGAGTTCACGCTCGAGCCGATGGTGGCTGACTAGCCGCCTCATTTACGACGCGAACGTTTCGGCAAACCTGTCTGTTGCCGACACCAA
>NZ_JAUMTY010000009.1:23024-29670 GCF_030530965.1 Corynebacterium sp.
GCCGCCTCATTTACGACGCGAACGTTTCGGCAAACCTGTCTGTTGCCGACACCAATGTCGACGTTGTTTCTTCCTCATACGACGCATGTCCGGACGTCGGTGACCACACGAATGTAGCTTCCGGCCAGGCTTGGTGCAGCTGCCACCCTGTAATGGGCGGGCACACAACGTCGTAACGCCCTTGAGCAATCACAGCGGGAATTTCGCGGATCTTGTCGACGTCGCGCAACAGCTGCCCTTCCTCAAGGAACCCATGATTCACGAAATAGTGGTTCTCAATGCGCGCGAAGGCCAAGGCGAACCGTTCATCTTCATGCGTATCGGTGGGCTGATCATGCAGGTAGGACGTCGATCCTTCCCACACACTCCACGCCCGGGCGGCGGCAACAGCGGTGTCGTGATCGTCTGACCGCAGTAGGTCGTGGTAGACGTCGATAAGGTTGACGTCGGGAAGGTGTGTCATTCCAGCCGGGTTGAGCGGGTCAGGTTTTTTATCGTCGGGAATGACAGAGAGGAAGCGTTCCCACTTGTCGGGGAACATGTAGGCCGCGCCGCCGTTGTAATACCAATCGAGTTCGGTCCGTCGCAGCATAAAAATGCCACGAAGGATGATCGCCAGGGTTCGTTCCGGGTGGGCCTGGGTGTAGGCGAGCGACAAGGTGGAGCCCCATGATCCGCCGAACACGACCCACTTCTCAATGCCTAAGGTTTCCCGGATCGCTTCGATGTCACCGATCAATTCGGCTGTGGTGTTCACCGAGAGTTCTGCGTCGATGTTGGTGTCGGGATCGGCCAGGTGCGGGGTTGATTTCCCACATCCGCGCTGGTCAATGAGGATAATCCGGTACTTATCGGGGTTGAAGAAACGAGCCTCCTTGGCTGAGGTTCCCCCACCTGGACCACCGTGAATAAAGACGGCAGGGATGCCCTTTGGATTTCCGTATTCGGCGTAGGCGATGTGCTGGGTGCTGGCTGGGGAGTCAGGGGCCACCGGTCGTTCGACGGTTCCCTCATTGAATGGGGCCGTCTCCGGGTAGAGGCCTTTATCTACTGTCGCGATCTGGACATCGTGTGAATTCATGGTTCCCACCTAACCACATTGGCGGCTCATCGCGCGTCCGCTAATAATTCATCCACGTCACTACCCATTTCTTGCAGTACACGCGCTATTTCACGAGCTTCACACATGCGTTTCACAGCCTTTAAGTAACAATTTTGTTTCAGGAGCCCTGCAAAGTTGCACACATTGTGCAATTTTTTCTACTGTGGCTACGTCCTCCTCCTACGCGTCAAAGTCATGCAGTCCGCGTAGTGCCCCTGTAGGAGGTAATCACCCCTCTAAGAAAGGCTGGCTACCTATGGCGCGGTTTCTTTACCGTGTAGGCACTGCTGCCTACAAGCACAAATGGCCATTCATCGCCGTGTGGCTGCTCATCCTCATCGGAATGGGCGCGGCATCAGCTGCTCTATCATCCACAACAAGCTCCACTTTCTCGATCCCCGGTATTGAGAGCGAAAAAGCTCAAAACACCATGAAGGAGCGCTTCCCTGGTTCGGGAGACCAGACCACTGCCCCCACCGGCAAGCTCGTCTTCCAGGCCGAAAATGGGAAGAAGCTCACTGATCCCGACGAGCAACAAGCGGTCAACGACACTCTGACCAAGCTCAAAGACGCAGGCATCCTGAAGTCCTCCGATTCGATGGTGGATCCTGCCACAGCCGCCGCTGGGATTACGCAGAAGATCATGGCCGTCGGTCAGCAACAGCAGTTGCCGGAAGAGCAGATCGCTAAGAACGTTGAGTCGGTCTCGCCGCTATCAAGCGATCAGAAGACCGGCACGGTGGACATCACCTTTGATGCCGACACGGTCTCCGACATTCCGTCGTCGGATGTAGACAAATTCAAAGATATTGTCGACGATTCACGCTCGTCGAACTTGGACATCCAGTATGAAGGCCAGGCCTTCACGATGGAGGAGCCGAATTCGGGCACCTCAGAGCTGATCGGTATCGCTGTTGCCCTTGTTGTGTTGGTTATTACCTTCGGTAGCTTGATTGCCGCCGGTATGCCGATCATCACGGCGTTGGTCGGTGTGCTCATCGGTAACTTGGGCGTGATGGCACTGACCGGCCTGGTCGATAGCGTGAATGACTCCACACCGATCCTCGCCTCCATGCTGGGTCTCGCGGTGGGCATTGACTACGCGCTCTTCATTACGTCGCGGTATAAGAACGAGCTATCGAACTCGACTTCAAACCGAGTTCACGCTGCTGGACGCGCTGTAGGTACTGCCGGTTCATCGGTGGTGTTCGCGGGCCTTACTGTCATCGTGGCGCTGTGCGCGCTCTCTGTCGTGAGGATTCCGTTCTTGACGACGATGGCGCTGACCGCTGCTGCCACGGTGGCCATCGCTGTGCTCGTTGCATTGACACTGCTGCCCGCCGTCTTGGGTCTCTTTGGCAAGGCATTCTTCAAGGGCAACGTGCCGTTTATCGAGGCGCCCGATCCGGAACGCGAAAAGCCGACCATGGGCCTGCGCTGGGTTCGCATCATCCGCAAGCAGCCGTGGGCGTTCCTGGGTGTTGGAGTCATCGCGCTTGTTTTGGTGGCACTGCCCATGACACGCTTGAACCTTGCCTTGCCGACGGACGCCACGTCGGACCCGAATGAGTCGCCCCGGCAGGCTTATGAAATGGTCGACGACGCCTTCGGCCCCGGCCGTAACGCACCTCTTGTTGCTGTCGTCGACGCCAAGGATGTGCCGCAGGACCAGCGCCAGGTTGCGTTTGCCAAGGCTGTCCAGGAGTTCAACACCATTGACGGTGTGAAGAACGCCATGCTCAGCCAGGTTAACGACGCCGGCGATACTGCCCAGGTGTTGATTGTCCCCACCACAGGCTCGGTGGATGACAAGACCAAGGAAACCATGCAGAAAGTCCGCGATAAGGAGGATTCCTACACTGAGGAAACCGGTGCCCACTTTGGCGTCACAGGTGTGACAGCTATCCAGACGGACATCTCCGATCGTCTGAACAATGTGCTGGTCCCCTACATCGCCATCGTCCTGGTCCTGGCATTCTTCATCCTGATGCTGGTGTTCCGCTCGATCCCTGTCCCGTTCATCGCGGCTCTCGGATTCGGACTGACCGTCTGCGCGACCTTCGGTTTGACCGTCGGATTCTTCCAAGAGGGCTGGTTGGGCATCATTTCCGACCCGCAACCCATCATCTCGTTCCTGCCGATCATCCTGATTGGTATCGTCTTCGGCCTGGCCATGGACTACGAAGTGTTCTTGGTCTCCCGTATGCGCGAGGGATGGCATCACGGCAAGACAGCCGGCAATGCAACGGCCAACGGGTTCAAACACGGTGCCCGCGTCGTGACCGCTGCAGCCTTGATCATGATCTCCGTGTTCGCCGCGTTCATGCTGCAGGATATGCAGGTCATTAAGACCATGGGCTTCGCGCTGGCCGTCGCGGTCTTCATCGATGCCTTCCTGGTGCGCATGACTCTGATTCCGGCGACCATGTTCATCCTCGGCGAAAAAGCCTGGTGGATGCCCAAGTGGATGGCGAAGATTACGCCGCGGGTCGACGTCGAAGGTGAAGGAATTAAGGATATTTCTCCCGACGACGAAGCTCAGGGTTCCGAGGTCGGATCGCAGGGCGGATCTCACGAGAGCGATCAGTCCGCTTCCGACGACGACGCCACCAGCAACCCGAATATCTCCGAACCGATCGTTCCGGAACCGCGTGGTCGCCACTCCAGTGGAGGACACTCCGCAGGTAGTTCGAAAGTAGATGCTGACTAATGACTGGCCTTCGTGAATCGAAGAAAGCGGCCACGAGACAAGCAATCGGGGACGCGACGCTCACGGTGATCACCCATCGAGGCATCGAGGGGTTAACCGTGGCGGCGGTTGCTGAGGAGGCCGGAGTGTCCGTCCGGACATTCCACAACTACTTCTCCTCAGTCAATGAAGCCCTGCAATTCCAGTGCTCAAACCTGCTTGATTCGTTTGCGTCGATTATTGAACATGCACCCGCAGAATGGGACACGATCTCGTGCTTCGAGCACGCGGCCGAAGAGCTCATTCGCACCATCTTCGATAAGGGATGGGCGGCAACGAACCCGGAAGCCATCGGGCTCTATCTCTTGAGATCCGACAATTCCGAGTTCGCGGACCAGTGCAAAGCGAATATTGAGACCATGCATGATGCCATCGCCGCTCGCGAGTCAACCCGGCGCGGCACCACCGTCTCTCCTCGTTCCCTGCACGTGTGCTTGCTCTACGAGCTCTCCATTGCCGCAATCAACGCTGTGATTACCAGCTTCGGTTTACGACGCGGTAAGTCTCTTGCTGGTCAGGGCATTGCCAAGGACGAGTTCCTGAGAACAATGAACGAATCCTTCGCAACAATCCGTGATCGGTTCACCGACGCACCCGTCGCGTAATCATTACCCCACCCTGCTGCCGGACTCTGCAGTTCACGTCCGTCGGCGGGTGTGACCTCATGGCGCTGTCACGACTCATTATTGGGTTGTGGCAGCGCCTTTTGTGTGAGTGAGTAACATAGAGTTCGTTCTCAGGGCGGGGTGAAATTCCCCACCGGCGGTGAACCCCTTCTGACAGAGACGAAGAGGTAAGCCCGCGAGCGCTCTCACGTGAACGGATGTGCACATGAGGGGTCTAGCAGATCCGGTGTAATTCCAGAGCCGACGGTCACAGTCCGGATGGAAGAGAATGTATTTCTGTATGCCTCTGAGGATCACGTCGTCTTGCTACGGAGAACATCGTGAATCCTTTTTCTCATCTTCTCGACGCCACAGTCGTCATCGCCGGCTATCCCATTTTGTGGCGTGAAATCATCGGTAACCTCTTTGGGCTCGCTTCTGCAGTCGGGGGCATGAAACGAGTGGTGTGGGCATGGCCGGTGGGTATCGTCGGCAATATTCTGCTTTTCACCGTGTTCTTGGGCGGGGTGTTTGATACTCCGCAAAATCTTGACCTCTATGGCCAGGCGGGGCGTCAGGTGATGTTCCTCATCGTCAGTGCCTATGGCTGGTACCAGTGGCGGGCGGCCCGGTTGCGTGGAATCCGGGAATGTCAGGACACCGATCCCTCGCGATCAATCGTCTCGGAGCCGACCGAAGCGGCTGTGGAGCCACACTGGGCAACGGCACGGCAACGACTCACCATGGTCGGTGTAGCAGTCGTCGGAACTATCGTCTGTGCCTGGTTATTCAGTGCCCTGGGATCCTGGGGACCGTGGTCCGATGCCTGGATTTTCGTCGGTTCTATGCTGGCCACCTACGGGATGGCAAAAGGGTGGACGGAATTCTGGCTCATTTGGATTGGCGTGGACCTCGTCGGAATTCCGCTCCTTCTTGCAGCTGGCTACTACCCTTCCGCCGTGCTGTACATCGTGTACGCGGGCTTCGTCATCTGGGGATTCGTTGTGTGGGCCCGGTTGCAACAGAACACGAGCCCTGAGCAAGTGGACCGCCAGGCGCACTCAATCACCGTGTAGTGGGGGTGAGCGGCGGGCACGTTGCTCTTTGCACGTTGCGCGCCGCACTAACCCGCGACCGCGGCAACGTTACTAGCCGCCTTATTCGGACTGAGCGGTAACCAAGGCCTCTTCAAACGGTTCGGGGTTGACCTCGGCGGTGACGTGCGGGTCAAAGCTCGCCCGATTGTCCTTATCCACCAGGACCGCACGGACGCCTTCAGCAAAATTCTCCTGGTAGCGCAGGACCTTCCCTACCTCAAACTCATTCTTCAGGCCTTGGCGCAGATCTTCCGCCTTCTCATTCGCGCGGAACAATAACGTCGTTGCCACCAGCGAGGATGGGTTCGCAGAGCTCAACAGGTTATCAATAACAGCAATGAGCTCCTTGTCATAGCCACCCTTGTCAAGCTTCGCCTCAATATCGAACCAATCGCCCTCGCTGAAGATGTCGTTAATCTCCTCAATATGGCGAGCTAAATACGAGGGTCCCGCCTCCGCTGCCGGGCGCGCATAGGTGTCTAAGGCGGAATCGAGTCCGTGCTCGTCAATCGCGGTGACGAAGTTCTCCACCTCGTGCGAGGAAATAATGTGCGTGGCCATCCCCGACCACAACATGTCGGCCTGCGTAAATCGATAGCCCGTCAGCCCCATGAACAGCGCTAGACCATTCGACGTCGTCCCGTCGGGATCCCCATAAGGCTGGCGAAGGTGCTGCATGGCATAGGAAACCCCGACGTCCGTCGAGAAACCAATAGCCATTTCTGGCATCGAGGCCCACGTGCGTTCCGTAATCACCCGGTGAGAGCCATGCAAGGAAATCCCCAGGCCACCACCCATAACGATGCCATTCATCACGGCCACGAATGGCTTCGGAAACTCTGACAACAGAGCATTCATGCGATATTCGTTTGTGAAGAACCCATCAGCAGCAGCGCGTCCTTCCTCCGTGCCTTCAAGCTGAAGCTCACGAACGCGCCTGACGTCGCCCCCGGCACAGTACGCTTTCGGCGTCGACGATGTAATGACGACAACATCAACCGCCGGATCAGTCGACCACGCGGTCAATGCATTTTCCAGCGCCGCGCACATGTCGGTGTTCAGCGAGTTCAGTGCCTTGGGCCGGTCAAGAACG
>NZ_JAUMTY010000009.1:29770-34501 GCF_030530965.1 Corynebacterium sp.
CGCCGCGCACATGTCGGTGTTCAGCGAGTTCAGTGCCTTGGGCCGGTCAAGAACGATATGGCCCACAGAACCGTGGACAGAGAGGTGAACATCATCCGTCGGTGACGTCACCGACGCGGTATCCCCTGCACCGGCTGCGGTGTGCTGATTGTCACTACTATGTTGCTGGTCACTTTTCTGTGCGTCTGCCATGAACGCAGTCTTCCACTCCCCACCCGTTTATGACAGTGATTTCGCCAAAAAAGAGCGAAATCACCCTCATTTATGCCCCCGGATTGGAGAGCACCGCACTCCCCCAAGCGGTTACCCCCAGCGGTAACTATTTCTTCTTATCTTTGTTCTTCTTGCCCTTTTTCTTTGCCTTCTTTTTCGCCTTGACCTTGTCTTTCTCTAAGTTCGAGGCCACATCAGGCACATAGCGGAAATCGCTGCGCGGCGGGCGCTCATAGTCACGTCGGGCAGGACGCTCGGGCATTTCAGGAATGTCCTGCTCAATGTGCTCATACGGAATCGACGAGAGGAGATGGTTGATCACGTTGATACGCGACCGCTTTTTATCCTCGCTCTCGACGGTGTACCACGGCGCGGTGGGAATATCCGTGTGGACGAACATCTCGTCCTTCGCCTTCGAATAGTCCTCCCACCGGGTGATGGACTGCATATCCATCGGCGATAGTTTCCACCGACGCAGCGGGTCGTCCCGGCGCGACTCGAACCGACGCAGCTGCTCTTCGTCGGACACCGAGAACCAATACTTGCGGAGCATGATCCCGTCTTCGACGAGGAGACGCTCGAAGATCGGTGCCTGGTGGAGGAAACGTCGGTACTCTTCCGACGTCGCGAACCCCATCACACGTTCGACACCAGCGCGGTTGTACCACGAGCGGTCGAAAATGACGATCTCGCCCTTCGTCGGCAATTTTTCGACATAGCGCTGAAAATACCACTGCCCTTGCTCACGCGAGTTCGGGGCCGGCAGGGCCTCGATGCGGCACGTCCTGGGGTTGAGATACTGGGTGATCCGCTTAATGGCAGAGCCTTTACCTGCGGCATCGCGGCCCTCCATGATGATGACCAGGCGAGCACCAGTGGATACCACCCACTGCTGCATTTCCACGAGTTCAGCTTGCAGACGCTTGAGCTCTTTTTCGTACGCTTTCCGGTCGAGTTTCTTCGGTTTCTGCCGAGATTCCTCTGAGCCAGAATCCTGTGTATTCGTGGTCTGCGGCGAATCGCTCATCGTGGGGCCTCTCCTGGTTGATCACATACCCTACTTCGAATAGTACATACCGGCAGGTGAAACCTAACATTCAGGCACATTGACGGCGACGTGCAACGCAAGCCCGCCGCCCGCGGTCTCCTTATAGCGATCCGACATATCCGCGCCGGTTTCTTTCATCGTGGTGATGACTTCATCCAGGCTCACGCGGTGAGTGCCGTCGCCACGCAAGGACATACGCGCCGCATTGATAGCTTTACCAGCAGAAATGGCGTTGCGCTCGATGCACGGGACCTGGACCAGCCCGCTAATCGGATCACAGGTGAGGCCTAAGGAATGCTCCATCGCGATTTCGGCAGCATTTTCGACTTGTTGGGGTGTTCCGCCCAAGACCTCGGCCAACCCCGCGGCGGCCATCGACGCTGCTGAGCCCACTTCGCCCTGGCACCCCACTTCGGCCCCGGAAATCGAGGCGCGCTCCTTATATAAGGAGCCTACTGCCGCAGCAGCTAACAGGAATCGACGAGCAGTGTCCTGCGGATCCTTGCGGCCGGCTGGGGTGAAGGTCAAAGCATAAAAACCGACCGCCGGAATGATCCCCGCCGCCCCATTCGTCGGCGCTGTCACGACACGCCCACCAGCAGCATTTTCTTCATTGACTGCGAGGGCAACCAAGTTCACCCAATCTGTGGAAAACTCTGCTGTTTGATGCGGGTCATCGATAATAAGGTCGCTGTACCACTTCTGAGCACGACGTCGAACCCCCAGGCCACCGGGCAAAATGCCCTCCTGGCTCACCCCACGTTTAGCGCAATCAGACATGGCCTCCGCGATGGCGTCGAGGTCGGCGTTGATCTGCGGATCGCTTCGTCTCGACTGCTCACACTTGCGTTGGACTTCCGCGACGGAACCCCCCAGTTGCTCGGCTTTTGCCACGAGCTCCTTACTCGAGGTGAACAACCACGGACCGGTCAAGGCGTCTTGGTCAGGGACTTCTTCCTTCGTTCGGATAAAGCCCCCACCAATGGAATAAAACGTTTGTTTATAGCGCTGGCCACGCACAATGGCGGAAAATGTGACGGCATTCGTGTGAATGGTCCGCACGACCGTCGGACGAAGAACGATATCTTCAAAACCACACTGGACCTGCAGAGACTCATCCCCCGCAAGATTGATTGTCCGTGTGCGCCGAATCTCCTCCAAGCGTGGCCCCATGAAGTCAGGGTCGACGGTCGCAGGATCTGCACCGTCGAGTCCCAACAGGCAGGCGCCTAGGGTTCCGTGCCCAGCCCCCGTCGCGGCGAGGGAGCCGTAGAGAATAACGGTGATGCTCTCTGGATCCTGAGTAACAGCACCACCGACCAGCTCGACGTATTCATCGTCGGCAAGACCCGAATCGGCCGTGGCGGGGACGTCGTCGGCCGATGTCGTGGTTAAGCGCTCACGTAAGCTGCGTGCAAATTCGAGCCCAGCACGCATTGGTCCCACAGTGTGCGAACTCGATGGCCCCACACCAATGCGAAATAGTTCAAATGTGCTCACAGTCATATGGACGAGGATAACGCGCTACCTACGCTCCTGTAATGTCACACGTGCTGTTGAGTGAAAATATCACTCATCACCATCAATGGTGACCTCGGACATATCATCCCAGCCGGAGCGATCTTCCATGGTCGTGTTGATAATCTTCGGCCTGGACTGCAGAACCTTGTTCATCTCCTCAATGCCCTTGGCAAAGTGATCGGACTCGGCGTGAACCTTGCCGGCCTCCGCATCCTTGTAGGCCTCGATCAGGATGTATTCGTTGGGGTCATCGGTGTTCCGGTACCACTCGAAGAACAGGCATCCTGGTTCCTGGCGGCATGCCTGGGTAAATTCATCCATTTTCTCGCGGAATGACTCGACGAATTCTGGCTTCGGGCGGTACCTCACGTTAATAAGAATCATGCCACCCAGGGTAGCGATTCGGCTCCGGCTTCGTGGGAGGGACGGAGGCCCCGTGGCGACGATCCTTCCGCCGGTGGGGGCCCTCGCTAATTGCCGTTCATCTTCTTTTGGTCAACGCCAACTTCCTTCTCAGGGCCTTGCCCCTCCATGGCCGTCGCCAATTGCTTCTTCAGACGTGGCATGTCGTCTTGGGTGAATTTCCCGTTCCCGGCAACGGCCGCCAACCCGTCGAGGAGCTGGAACCCGTAGTTGTGACCGTGGCCGTTGGGGACATTCGCTGCGACGGGGAGATCCAGCGTGACCTGCCAAAACGTGAGAATCGGCACCCATGTCATCGCGGGCGAGCGATCCCCTTTGGGCGGTTCTTTCAACCAATCCGGCCGGTGGAAGAGGAGTTTCGGCGACCACCACACCACCGGATCCGACGGGTGCTGCAGATACAGCACACGCGGGCCCGGCCACAGTGGGCTGTCTTCACGGGTCGCTGGTTCGTGCGACTCCTCCCAGGACCAAATCTTCTTCGGACCATTGGCAAAGCGCACAGTCAGCCCATCGGAATAGGTAGGCTCCACCTCCGGAGTACCCAGGTCGCGTCGGGCCACAAATTGGCTCCACAAGTTATTGCTATTTTGCGGCCCCACCCACAGAACGCCATTGACCGAGTTCACGATGTCGCGCAGGCCCGAAAAAGCGCCTTCACCAGCGGAGGTTCCCAGGGATTCGCCGTACACATAGATGCGCGGCCGGTGATCTTTCGGCAGCGTATTCCACCAATCGACCACGGTGTTAATGAGAACCTTGCCGGCTTCTTTCACTCGCTGTCTGTCCGCGACGAACTGCAAACCACTGGGGAGGAACGAATACTGATCCGCAGCAATCGCCGTATTGCCGTTAAACATCAACTCGATGGCCTGGGCAGCGGTCGGGTTCACCCACCCCGTCCCCGTCGTCGGGATAACAAAAAGAACTTCGCGGTTGGCGGCATGAGTTCGCTCCAACTCACGGACGACGAGATTCGCGCGGGCTTGATCATCCGGCTCGTTTTTAAGCCCGCCGTAGACACGGATCGGCTCCTTCGCGGGCTGGCCGGTGAGTTCTTCCAGCTCATCCTTGTGCAAACCCAAGCCCGTGAACCGCGTGCCAAACGCACCAAGCCCATCCCATGACGCCTCGGACTGTGGACTGCCCGACCGCTCCGGGACCGTCGGCTGGACCAGGTCAGACCGGATTTTGTTATTCCGCACTGAGAACACCCGTTCTGCGACGGACATCGTCGTTCCCGGCACGATTTTGTCGCCGACAAAAACCAGGACGACGACAACGACGAGCCACGCGGCGATGGTTCTCGTGGCATCTCCCCATCGCTGCGGGCCGTGATCGGCCAACCACTCGACGAGATTAATGAGCAGGCGGACAACCCCCACGACGGCTGCCCAGAGCCCCAGTCCGACCGGAATGACCAGCAAGAACTTCGCCGGCGTGTAGGCTTCCGCCCCCATCGTCCGGGCGATCTGGTTCTGCCACCGGACCGCAAACAAAGACATGATGATCGTCGCAATCGGGAC
>NZ_JAUMTY010000009.1:34601-40220 GCF_030530965.1 Corynebacterium sp.
CCTGGCTTCGACACATCCCGTGACGAGCGTTGTCCCTGGTTCGCCGTCGCCATCCGCTACCCTCCTGGTCTGTGCTGACCGCCGCCGGATGTCGTCCACTCCCTCAGTGACAATCCGGGGCGAGCTTATTGTTGCTCGAGCTTTTCGCCGTACTCCATCCAGACCATTTCCAGTTCTTCCCTTTCTTCACGGGCCTGGGACAGATCTCTATCCAATTCAGTCAATTTCTCTGTGTCCGCGCCATTCGAACTGCTCGCGACATCAGCCATATCCTGCTGGATTTTCTCTTCTCTCTTCTGAACTTTGGCGATCTTTCGTTCAAGAGAGTTCATTTCCTTAGAGATTTTATGTTTTTCAGCCGCCGAAAGGGAACCCTGCTTCTGTTGGTTACCCGTAGCAATGGCCTCTGTTCCCGCGGCAAACCCAGTTCCCGACGCCGCATGATCGGCCATGGAACGTCGGCGATCAAGATATTCGTCGATACCCCCAGGTAGATGCGTTACATCACCATCGCCGAATAAGGCGAAAACACTGTCGCAAATGCGCTCAATGAGGTAGCGATCGTGCGAGATCACGATCAGAGTTCCCGGCCACCCGTCCAGCATCGACTCCAATTCCTGGAGAGTGTCGATGTCGAGATCGTTGGTGGGCTCGTCGAGAAGCAAAAGATTGGGTTCCGACATCAAGATCCGGGTGAGCTGTAGCCGGCGACGCTCGCCACCCGACAAATCACGCACGGGCTGACGCTGCCGCTTGACCGGGAAACCTAGGCGCTCGGCGACTTGTGAGGCGGACATTTCCTTCTTGCCCAAGACGACATACTCGGCCACCGCCTTGATCGCGTCGATGACGGTGAGGTCCTCGGGAATATCCTCGAGTTCCTGCCGCAACCAGCCCAAACGGAGCGTCTTGCCCTCACGACGCGTACCTGCAGCCATCGGGTAATCGCCGGCGATCGTCCGCATCACCGTCGTTTTACCTGAACCATTGACCCCGACGAGGCCGATGCGCTCCCCCGGGCCGATGCGCCACGTCAGGTCATCGACCAACACGCGCCCATCGGGCGTGGTGATCGTCGCGTCCACAAGGTCCACAACGATTTTCCCCTGGCGCTGCTTGGAAAACGCCATCAGTTCCACCGTGTTGCGCGGCGCCGGGACGTCGGCGATGAGCGCTTCGGCGGCTTCCACCCGATATCGGGGTTTCGACGTGCGGGCGGGTGCTCCGCGACGCAGCCACGCCAACTCTTTTCGCGCCAGGTTTTGGCGGCGCTGCTCGGCCGCGTCGGCTTGGCGCTGGCGCTCGGCGCGGGCGAACATCCAGTCGTTATATCCGCCTTCATAGGTGTCCACCGAACCGTCGTGAACCTCCCACGTACGCGTCGCCACGGTATCCAAGAACCAGCGATCGTGAGTCACGATCACTTGGGCGCAATTCCGGTGTCGCAAATGGTCCGCCAGCCACTGAACACCCTCGATGTCGAGGTGGTTGGTGGGCTCGTCGAGAACTAGGACATCAACTTTGCGCACCAAGGCGGCGGCGAGCATGACCCGACGGAATTGGCCACCGGAGATCGAATCGGTCGGCTCGTCCAACAGTTCCGACAGGTCAAGGCCGGCGATGATGGACCGCACCTCGGGGTCGGCGGCCCACTCGTAGGCGGCTTTCTCCCCGACGATGGTCTGGATAACCGAGGCTGAGGAGCTCTGCGCACGCTGGGCCACGGTTGCGATCTGGACAGAGCGCCCATGTGTGACTCGGCCTGAATCGGGCTCGATGTTTCGAGTCAGAACACCGAGCAAGGTGGACTTTCCGCCGCCGTTGAGCCCCACGACACCGATTCTGTCGCCCTCATTCACCGCCACCGTCACATCGTCGAGCACCGTCGTGATGCCGCGGGTCATGGTGACGGAATCCGTCGTGATGAGCGGGCGTACTGCTGCCATTAGTTCTGTGAACTCCTTACTCGTGTGGGCGTGGGACAGGCGACGCTGGTGGCATGTGATCCGAGCAGACACCGATGAGGGTTAGGGCGATTTTTTATCCTCGTCAGAGACAAGGTGCGCACCACTCTGACTTCCCGGCCTGTGGCTGGGTGCAATTCTAGCTGTGCGGACAACGCCGCTCCCCGCCAATTCGGCCTGCACGTCGCGGGCATGGTCCTCGTCGGCACACAGCATTGCGCAGGCTGGACCTTGCTGAGCCACGATGGTGCCGAGCGCACCCGCCCGCGTGCCCGCCTGAATAACCCGACGAAGGGACGGGACGACGCTGGTCGCTGCCGGGTACAGATCATTGCCCATCGTCTTCGCAACTTCCATCGGGTCACCCGACACGAGCGCGCGCTCAATGTCTTCTATATTGCCGACGCTGTACTGCGACCTCTTTCCCGACGCCATCTCCGCACGTTGTACGGCCAAGCGCTCGACGACGCGGTGGCACAACCCTGCCCCGCTCTCGTCGGCGTCCGCGTCTTCGTCGTCACTGCGCTGAGCGGACGGATCGTGGTGGGACTGAGCGGCCTGTTCCTCGCGGTATGGCGATGGTGCGGCCCATGGCATCGCCATCTCTGGCGATGTGACTGCCGGCATCGTTATCACCCACCACAAGGGACCTCGCGCCAAGAGAGGTGTCCGTCGGGATGTGACGTCGGATCCTGGTTGCGCATTGTGCTCGAGGTTGATCAGGCTGGTCCCGCCCTCGAGCGCAAGTTCGATCGCGGCGTATTCGTCGGGGCATTCTTCCCGCGCAATGCGGCGCAGAACATCACTCGACAAAGAGCCGACGCTGCTGGTCTCGGTTCCCCCTGGTGCGGAGAATCCCATCGCACGCACGATGAAGTGATAGCCAAAGAATCGGTCGGCAGCCACGATAGCTGCTGCCACGTCGGCTGCTTTACTTCCTAAGCCCGCCGACAACGGGATGCGCTTCGTGACATTAACGTCGACTCGTGGCAGGGCCAGCGATGGCGACATCACGGAGCGGTAGGCGTCGGCGATCCTCTCGATGACCCGCCATACGACGTTGTCGGTCCCGGTTGGCAGCTGACCCATCGGCACATTGCCGCCGACAGAAAGATCGTAGACGACGTTGCCCGTCGTCAGTGGTGATCTATCGACGGTTGATGCTTCTCTCAGACCACGACGGGAACCACTTTCCGCGTCCGTGACTGGATGGATGGTGACGGAATTCTCTAGGGAAACCGACTGCGCGACGGATGTGAAACCTGACGAGTGGGCCTGGAGATACACCGACAGGACAGCTGGTGCTTGTCCGGTGACACCGTCCCAGCCGTCGATGTACTGATCCCAGTCTGAATTGAACACAGGTCTATCGCTGTTACTGGACGTCATGGTTTCACCTCCTCAACCACCCGTTATCGACTAGTGGGGTGTTTCTGTGCCCGCCGGCAACTGTGCCAGCGAGACAAATTCGTCGATGGACAACGTCTCCCCGCGGCGTTGCGGATCAATTCCGGCTTCCCGGAGAGCGTTCTCTGCTGCGGCCGCGTTTCCATAGTGCCCTTTCAGGGCAGCTCGCAGGGTCTTTCGACGTTGGGCGAACGCGGCGTCAATGATCGGCCATAGTTGGGCGCGCGGGGCGGAATCAGTTGGCCACGGCCGGGTCCCGCGGGTGAGTTTGACCAACCCAGAATCCACATTGGGCGCCGGCCAGAACACATTTTTCCCGATGGCACCCGCACGCTGAACCTGGCCATAAAAGCGGGCCTTCACGCTGGGAACACCGTAGACGCGGTTCCCAGGTTCGGCAGCAAGGCGGTCGGCAACCTCAGCCTGGACCATGACTAGAACGCGCGTGATCGTCGGGAAGATCTCCAGGACATGCAGAAGAATCGGTACCGCGACGTTATAGGGCAGATTGGCGACGAACGCCGTCGGAGGATTCGCATCCAAGTCCTCTACGGCTGAGCCGGTAATCGCTAACGCATCGGAACAGATCACGTCGAGGTTTTCTGCGCGTGTCGGGGCATACTCCGCGACAGTGTGCGGGAGTTGTTCAGCCAGCGTGGTATCGATCTCCACGGCCGTCACTTTTGAGACGGCATCCAGAAGACCAAGCGTTAAGGAGCCCAGCCCCGGGCCGACTTCAAGAACGTGATCCTCGGGCGATAAGTCGGCAGTGGCGACGATTCGCCGGACTGTATTGGGGTCAACGACGAAATTTTGTCCGCGCTTTTTAGTTGGAACAACCCCCACGGTCCTCGCGAGGTCTCTTATTTCTTTCGGCCCCAAAAGCTGGACGGCTGAAGAAACATGATCTGCGGTACGCGGAGGAGTGGGGGGTTGATTCACACCGTTAGGTTAGCGGATTCCGAGCTTCGACGTGCAGGCCGGCCATGCTCCCCAACCCTGGGCAGCCTGAACCTTGTTAGCGACAGCGATCTGCTGCTCGCGGGTAGCACCAGCAGCGGTAGGAGCGTATGCCCCACCACCGAATGCCTGCCAGGTCTGATCGGTGAACTGCAAGCCACCGGAGAAGCCGTTTCCGGTGCTGGTGTTCCACTTTCCACCAGACTCACACTGAGCGATGGAGTCCCATACCGATCCACCGGCAACAGCGGGAGCCGATGCCGAGGAGGAGGACTTGGTCGATGCCACAGCCGCTTTCGTGCCGCGCGAGATCACCTTTTCGGTGGCCTCAGAGAGGATCTTGGAGGCTTTCTCCCAGCGCTGAACTTCCTGGCCGTTACGGGATTTAACGGTGTAGGTCACTTCGCGCTCGCCAGCTTTACCCGGCTTCACGACGGTCTCCGAACCCTTCGGGCTGTTGGGGTCGTCAACGTAACGGACGGTCGGCTCGACAGCCTCTTTCACCGTCTGGTCTTCGGTCTTGTTGCGCTCAATGGTGATCTTGTCGCCACTGACCAGCTTCTTGCCGAGCTCTGGCGTGACTTTGTCGTCGGCACCCAGCTTGATTCCACGGCGGTCAAGGAAGTCCTTCACCGTGACAGCGGGGACTTTCATGTCGCCGAGCTGGCCACCGTCGTCAAGGGTGATGTCCTTGAGCGGCACAACCTCGAGCTTCATGCCGCTTTCCGGGATCTTGGTGCTGCCCTGGGCAGACACGTAATCGTCCGGGTTGATGGTGCCGACCTGGTTAAGGAAGTCCTTAACGGTGAGGGCGGTGGACTGGATGGTCTTTTGGACGCCATCGACAGTCAGGGTGACGGGGCGAGCGGTGCGAACCGTGATCTCCTGTTTGTCCTTAACGGAACTGTTCGCGGCGGGAGAAACGAAGTCGCCATCTTTCAGGTCGACATCGTGTGAGGCAAGAATGCTCTTGACATCCCCGGACATCGCGCTGACGTGGGAGGTTTCGCCGTTAACGTTCAGGATGAGGTTTTTCTGAGCGTTAACTGCAACAGCGCCACCGACAACCAAGGTGGCCAGCATGCCGCCGGTAGCGACACGCACTGGCGTGGAGGAGGTGTGGTTAATGCGGTGGATGCGAGATTTCTTCTGAGTGCTCACGTCTTTCTCTCCGGCTCAGAATGGTGGAGCCTGCCCAAAGTCACGATCTGATAACAACTTCGACAGAGTAGCAACTAGATGGGGGTGAAGCAACGGATCCGTAACCAAAAGTTGCCATCACTTGTGA
>NZ_JAUMTY010000009.1:40320-55099 GCF_030530965.1 Corynebacterium sp.
AACTAGATGGGGGTGAAGCAACGGATCCGTAACCAAAAGTTGCCATCACTTGTGACACTTTCGTAACATTTGGCAGATTTTGTGGCTATGAGCTGGCCATATGCTGAACTTAGCCTTGGAACCAACACCCTCGATTTGTGATGGAGGACACAGAAAATCAGGGCCGATCGCCCGAAATTAGTCCTCCGAGCTAGAGCGATCCACCCCGAAAATCCTCGCCGCGGTCTGGCCTGTGTGGAGGGCAAACTCCTCAGGCGTCTCCCCTCTCACCTCAGCCAACCGACGGGCCGTGTAGCCGACATATGCCGATTCGTTCTTCGCACCGCGGAATGGCTCCGGAGTCATATAGGGCGCGTCGGTCTCTACCGTGATCTGACCCACGGGGGCGCGGCGGGCCGCTTCGCGAAGTTCGTCGTTACGTTTAAATGTCGAGTTCCCCGCGAAGGACAAAATGTATCCCCGGCTCAGCGCTTCCTCGGCGACGCCCAGTGGGGACGAAAAGCAGTGCAGCATCACCGTGAGATCGTCACCGTAATCGGCGAGAATGGCCAGCAAGTCCTCGTCGCCCTCACGATTGTGGATCATGAGCGGTTTATTAACCCGCCGCGCCAGGTCCGCGTGCCAGCGCAGGGCCTCGCGCTGGGTGTCCTTATCGGCACACTCGTCGAGCTTGCCCAACCAGTAATAATCCAGCCCGGTCTCCCCGACCGCGACACAGCGGGGATCCTCAGCCATCTCTTCGATTCGGGCGCGCACGCTGTCGGTCAGCTCGCCGGCTCGCGTCGGGTGGATGGCACACGCTGCGACAACATCGGGATGGAGATGGGCGGCCTCGAGGGCTTTCTCGGCTTCGTCTAATCCGTCGCCTACAGTGCACACCCATTCCACGCCACTGCCGGCGGCTCGGGTCATCAGCTCCGAAATCCCGGCTGCATCATGGGCTCCGGTGGCCCATAAATGGGTATGAGCGTCCACAAGGTGCGGCAGGAATTCGGGCGGTTTCGGTTCAGGGCGACGCTTCTTGCTCATACCTTTAGGCTAACTAATCCAGTGGGCTGGACGTGAACAGTCATGTCCCCGTCCCCTACTATGTTCACACATCACACACAACGCCCGAGCACACCGTGTTCGTGGCACATCTGTAACCCATGTGTGAAACGCTATGTCGAGCCACATTGCTGAACTGTATTGCTGAACCGCATTGCTAAGGAGACAAGCATGACCGAATCTTCGTCTACCTCACTATTGACTGCGCTGTCAGATACACGCCTATCTGAGCTTCGTGCCAATATTGCCGACGACCCCACCCACCGCGTCGCGATGAACGCCGTGACCACCACCGATGTCGATCATGTTGCTCTGAACAGGGACGCCGTCGTCGCATTAGATGAATCGTCAGAAATAAAGCTCGATTCCTTAAAGGTGACCGATCAGAAGCAATCCGGCCGGTGCTGGATGTTCGCGGCGTTGAATGTTTTCCGTCACGATATCGCGCGTTCCCTTAATCTTGAAGATTTTGAATTCTCGGAGTCTTATCTTCAATTTTTCGATAAGTTCGAAAAAGCGAATTACTTCTTGCGTTCCGTCGCGGGACTGTATGACGGTTCCATAACATCAGCGGATAGCCCGTCACATACTGGCTCACCACAAGAATTACGCGATCGCGCCATTGATACATTATTTACTTTCACCGTCAGCGACGGCGGCCAGTGGAGTTACGTCGTTAATTTGGTGAAGAAATATGGTGTTGTTCCCAAATATGTCATGCCGGAAACACAGTCGAGTTCTTCGACCTCTCACATGGATCGGGCGTTAAACACCATTGTGCGTAAAGCCGCTCTTCAGCTGCGGGACGCGCTGGACACGGAGCGCGATACCCACACTGAGGGCTTTGACCCGAATGGCATCATTGCCTCCGCACTTCGCGACGTTCACCGCGTGCTATCCATTCACCTCGGTGTTCCACCCACCGAATTTGTCTGGCAGTATCGCGACAAAGACAACACCTTCCACCGCGGTGGTACCTACACACCGCAGCAGTTTGCGCAGGAATTCTTGCCCGATGACCTGGACAATTACGTCAACATTGCGCACGATCCGCGCGCGGATGTGCCCGTCGGACATCGGTACACAACCCAGTTCCAAAATGACATGTGGGGCACGGAGGACTTCACCTATCTCAACGTGGATCTGGACACCATGAAGTCGCTGGCCATTGAGCGCCTCCGCAAAGACAAGCCGGTGTTTTTCTCGTGCGACGTCAACCGCCAGTTCCGGGCGGACCTCGGAGTGTGGGACGCCGATCTGATCCAGCTGGACCAGCTCTACGGCATCACCACCACAACGACAAAGGCTGACCGCATGCTGACCGCCGAGTCCCGGTTGACCCACGCGATGGTCTTCACCGGCGTAGATTTCGACACCGATTCCGACACTCCCCGTCGGTGGCGTGTGGAGAACTCGTGGGGAACCAAGCACCACAAGGAGCATAAAGAAATCGCTGGTAAGGGCTACGGAACGATGGCCGATTCCTGGTTCAACGAGAGTGTGTTCCACATTGTGGTTCATCGCGACGAGCTGCCCGACGAGCTTCGCGCACACCTCGACGACGAACCCACTGTCCTTCCTCTGTGGGATTCCATGGTCTAACCCGCTGCACATCACGCAGGATTCCCGCACCAACCACCAACTATGACAAGGACACCTATGACTTCCTCTGACAACCACAACACCCCGGCACCGCAGTATTCCTCGCGCAACACCGGCGTTCTGGCTCCTCAAGCCGTCGCAAGTCTCTCTGAGGCAGTGGCCTCCGACTCATCAGCCCGAATCGCGATGAACGCGGTCACCACGACCGACGTCGATAAAGTCGCTCTCAACCGCCAGCGCGTGATCTCCCTCGACCATTCTGTTTCGCACAAAACCGATACATGGGCCGTCGCTAATCAAAAGAAATCTGGCCGGTGCTGGATTTTCTCGGGACTTAATTCCATGCGCGGCAACGTCATGTCAGAAACTGGAATTAAAGACTTCGAGCTTTCTCAAAACTATGTTTCTTTTTATGACAAGCTAGAGAAAGCCAATTATTTCCTCACCGCCATGCGCGAATTAGCCGATCGCCCTATCGAGGATCGGACTATTCAGCATCTTTTGCAGGCACCCATTGACGACGGTGGCCAATGGAATATGTTTGTCGCTTTGATCAACAAATATGGTGTTGTTCCGCAATACGCAATGCCGGAAACGCAATCGAGTTCTAACACGCGGCATATGAACCGCGACTTGGCGTCGGTTCTGCGCGCCGGCGCGACGCACATCCGCAATGCCGTCGCAGAGGACAACGAGCACAATGCGGATAGCGACGCGGTCAAGGCCATTCATGACGAGACCATGACCAGCGTTTACCGCATTCTCACCATCCATCTCGGTGTGCCGCCGGAGAAATTTGTGTGGCAATACCGCACGAAGGATAACGAGTTCGTGCGGAAGGGCACGATGACGCCGCAGGAGTTCGCCGCGGTCTACCTCCCCAGCGACCTCGACGACTATGCCTGCGTCGTGAATGATCCGCGCTCGACCAGCCCGTACGGTGACACATTTACCGTCGAGTACCTGGGCAATGTTGTCGGCGCGAAGCCGGTCACGTACCTCAATGCGCCTATCGAGGTGCTGAAGAAAGCTGCTGTGGGTGCGCTGGTTGATGGCAACCCTGTGTGGTTCGGGTGCGACACGCTGGCGCAATCGAACGCCGACCAGGGGTATTGGTCACTCGACCTGTACGATTACGACGATCTCTACGGTGTGGACCTCTCGATGTCCAAGGAAGACCGGCTGCTGTCCGGCGATTCCATGATGACTCACGCCATGGTGTTCACCGGGGTTGATCTTGTCGACGATGCCAACGACGATTTCGACCCGACCACTGTTACTTCGTCCGACGATCTCCCGGAGACCGTTCGTCCCCGCCGGTGGCGCGTCGAAAATTCGTGGGGCCCGGATAAGGCCGACAAGGGTTTCTGGACGATGGACGATTCCTGGTTCTCCGAAAACGTGTACGAAATCGCTGTTCCGAAGTCGCGGCTGCCCAAGGAATACCAGGATGCGTTGAGCAAGGAACCCCATGTCCTGCCCGCGTGGGATCCTATGGGCGCACTGGCTTAGGCGCACTAGCTCGCGGATAACAGCCAGCGCTATCCTGAATGTCATGCCTACGTGGAATGACATTGTTGCTGCCAACCCTGACCACTCCCATCGCTATGCAAAGCGGTGGGATATTTTTGTCGCTCAAGGGAGGGATATCGACGGCGAGGCACGCCTCATTGACGCGTTGGCCCAGCGCGGCTCCCGGATGCTCGACGCCGGGGCCGGCACCGGAAGAGTAGGAGCGTACCTGCTCGAGAAAGGGCACTCCGTCACGGGCGTGGATGTTGACCCCTACTTGGTGTCGGTGGCACAGAACCGCCTGCCCGATGGCGACTGGCATGTTGCCGATTTAGGCGACGAATCCCCCGACCCCCAGGACTTCCCCGAGGGTCCGTTCGACATTATTTACTCGGCCGGAAACGTGTTCCCCTTCATCGCCCCCGACCAGCGCGCAACTGCTGTCGCAAACCTATCGAGCCGACTTGCCGACGGCGGTCGGATGGTCCTTGGCTTCGCCCTCGACCGGGGATACACGGCCCAACAATTTCTTGCCGACGCTGACGCCGCCGGCCTCACAGCACAGCACCTGTTTTCGTCGTGGAATGCTGATCCCTACGACGAGACCAGCACATTCCTCGTTGCAGTGCTCACGCGAAACTAAGGGATAAGCACCAACGATCCCGTGGTCTTCCGCGCCTGCAGCTGCTCATGAGCTGTGCGTGCCTCAGAGAGCGGGAACGTCCCTCCAATGCGGAACTTCACTGAGCCATTGGCCACCATTCCAACAACCGCTTGAACGCGCGATTGCAGTTCACCCGGGCGCGAAGTCCAGTCCTTAATGCTCGGCCGGGTCAGGAAGACCGAACCCGCCTCATTCAACAGTTGCGGATCAATCGGCGGCACCGGGCCAGACGCCGCACCAAACAGCACCATCGTTCCCGTCGGCCGTAGCGAATGAATGGACGTATCAAACGTGGTCTTCCCCACGCCGTCATACACGACGTCCGCACCACGCCCATCCGTCAACTCACGGATTTTCTCCGGGGAGTAGTCGTCGTAATTAATGGTGTAATCAGCGCCATTATCCCGCGAGAGCTGCGCCTTTTCCTCCGTAGAGGTGATGCTGATGACAGTGGCTCCCCGCGCTTTCGCCATCTGCGTCAGAAGCAAACCGACGCCACCCGAGCCCGCGGTAATGACGCACGTGTCGCCCTCGCCCAGCGAGTAGCAGCCGTCGGAAAGGTAATGGGCAGTAATCCCCTGCGTCATTAACGACGCGGCCGTCGGATCGTCGATTGTTTCCTCGATAGCCACGGCTGCCGACGCGGGCACCGCCGCGTATTCCGCGTACGAGCAGTTCGTGTTGTAGAAAGCGACGCGATCTCCGACGGATAATTCGCCCGAGGAGGAAGCGTCGCCATTATCCTCCCCCTTGGCAACGACGCGCCCAACGCCCTCGACGCCTGGTGTGTAGGGCATGTCCGTGGGGTAAATTCCCTCGCGGAAGTAGCTGTCGATGTAGTTGACGCCGGCTGCGTCGATCTTCACCAGAACCTCGCCGGGGCCGGGCTGGGGAACGGGGACGTCATCCTTGTATTCCAGGACGTCCGCGCCTCCCGTGTGGGATACCCGGATCGCGTGCATGGTGTTAGGGATAGTTACTGTTTGAGAAGAGCTCATGACCCCCACCATAGGTGAAGACGGCGCGTCCAGCAGGGAGAGAATCCCCGCTAGCAGGGACAGACTCCCGGCTTAGTGGACGACGGGCGCCCACTCCGGGCCGGTTTCTGCCAACTCGGGGTCCAGTTTCGCGAAGATCGGCTTCGGTTTCTTCAGCGCCGTGCCGGCTTCGATGGGGATGCGCTTCCAAGCTGCTTGCTGGTGGGAATACTCACCGGTGATCACGTGGTAGGTTCGCCCTTCCTCGGGAAGGCCAACCCCCATGAGCTCAACCGGGGTGTCATCCGTCACTTCGTCGATTCGCGGCATGGCCGCCCACTCGCCGGTACGTCCCAAGGTTTCATGAACCTTCTGCGCAGCGTGCGGCAAATAGGGGGTGAGCAGCACATTGCAGTCGGACACGACCTGCAACGCCGTGTGCAGAACGACGGCCAGACGGTCACGCTGGTCCTCATCCTTGGCCAGTTTCCACGGCTCCTGAGCAGCGATGTAGGCATTGGCCTCGCCGACCACATGCATGGCTTCGTTAATCCCGGCGCGGAAACGCGAATGTTCGATGTTGTCCGCAACGACGTCGAAAGTTTTCTCCGCGAGGTCGAGGAGAGCGTTATCGTCATCAGTGAGCTCAAGCCCGGAAATATCAGGGACTTCACCGAAGTTCTTCGCCGCCATAGACACCGTGCGGTTGATCAAGTTGCCCCACGAGTTGGCTAGCTCATTGTTGTTGCGTCGGACGAATTCGTCCCAGGTGAAGTCCGTATCGTTGTTTTCCGGCCCGGCGACGGCAATGAAGTAGCGCAACGGGTCGGGGCCAAATTCGCGGAGGAAGTCCTGCACGTAGATGACCACGCCCTTAGACGACGAGAACTTCGATCCCGACATGGTGAGGTATTCGGACGACACAACTTCCGTCGGCAATTGAAGGTCACCCAACTTGCCTTCGGTGCCCCCGCGTGATCCCAGGCCACGGTATCCGAGCATTTCAGCGGGCCAAATCTGCGAGTGGAAGGTGATGTTGTCCTTACCCATGAAGTAGTAGGACTTGGCCTCAGGGTTGGTCCACCACTTTTTCCACGCGTCGGGATCCCCGATGCGATGAGCCCACTCGATGGACGCAGACAGGTATCCGACAACGGCGTCGAACCACACATAGAGTTTCTTGAACTTGTTATCGGCCCATCCTTCGAGGGGGACGGGAACACCCCAGTCGATGTCGCGTGTCATCGCGCGGGGCTTGATGTCCTTCAAGATGTTCAGCGAGAACTTGAGGACGTTGGGCCGCCAGTCCTGGCGGGATTCGAGCCACTCCCCCAGCGCGTCCGCGAGTGCGGGCAGATCGAGCAAAAAGTGCTCGGTTTCCACGAACTTCGGTGTTTCGCCATTGATCTTCGAGACAGGATCGATCAGGTCGGCGGGGTCCAGCTGGTTGCCGCATGTATCACACTGATCGCCACGCGCGCCAGGTGCGCCACAGATCGGGCAGGTGCCTTCGATGTAGCGGTCGGGAAGGGTGCGCCCCGTCGACGGGCTAATAGCGCCCAGGGTTGTTTGCTTCACCATGTAGCCGTTGGAGTACAGCGTCGTGAAAAGCTCCTGGACGATGGCGTAGTGGTTACGCGTCGTCGTCCTGGTAAAGAGGTCATAGGACAGACCGAGCCCGGCCAGGTCTTCAACGATTTGCTTGTTGTACGTATCGGCAAGTTGCTGCACACTGACGCCTTCTTTTTCCGCCTGAACCAAAAGCGGAGTTCCGTGCTCATCAGTGCCGGAGACCATGAGTACGTCGCGCCCACGCATTCGCTGGTAACGGGCAAAAACGTCGGAGGGAACACCAAAACCGGCGACGTGTCCGATGTGGCGGGGCCCATTGGCATAGGGCCAGGCGACAGACGTAAGTATGGGTGCAGACATACCGTCTAGGCTACATCGCGCTGCAAATTTTACCGACATGAAGGGCAGTCTTAGTGCTCGCTTAGCGCTCGTCGTAGGCCTCCGACGTCCCCACCGGCAGTTCAGGCCGACGTCCACGCCGGCAGTTCAGGCCGACGTCCACGCCGGCAGTTACAGTATTTTTATGCTCCCCGGCATCTTCGACGCGGCTCACGACGACTCCGCTTCCGTCACACGCCTTGGTTACAACTCGCTGGACCCCGTCGATGTGGGTGTATCACTTCTTATCGACGGCGACCTCCCCGCGATGGCTATCGGTGCCTGGGGTGGGCTCGAGGCCGTCATCGCGCCGGATGCGTTATGCGCGTACTGCGATCCGGACGACGCGTTAACGCCCCCACCTGGCGTTTTCGCTGCTTCTGATCCCCGCAAGGGCGTTCGGTTTGGTTTCATCTCGTACCCCGACCCCACGGTGTATGCCGCGGGCGTTACCGCTCACCAGGTGATCTGGCGACGCGACGGGGAATGGTTCACCAATGGCGACTCCGATTGGGCTGAGGATATTCTCGCTACGGCGGATCATCGTCGCCACCATCACTCCGCTGAAGAACTCTCCGTACCCACGCACTGGAGCGCTGGCGACCGTGAAGCACATCGCCGGGGTGTCCTCAGCTGCCTGGACGCCATTCGCGCCGGGGAGGTCTACCAAGCGTGCATCTCCGCTCAGTTCCGGACACCAATGACGTCGCGCGCCGAGGCCGCCCGGTGGTGGCTCTCGACCGTCCACCGCACCCACCCCAGGTACGCCATGTTCCTAGCGACCCATGACCGCGCCATCGCCTCGCTGAGCCCCGAACTGTTTCTGGAACGCAGGGGCTCCACGGTGTGGTCGTCGCCAATTAAAGGAACTATTCCCATCGATCGCGATCCTGGGGAACTAGCGCGGAGCAGGAAGGATGTTGCGGAGAACATCATGATTGTTGACCTCGTCCGCAATGACCTCAGCCGCGTGTGCAAGGACGTGACCGTGCCCTCGTTGTTGGAGGTCGTGCCAGCACCGGGGGTGTGGCATCTCGTGTCGACGGTGTCTGGGCAGGTGGACGATGTGTCGCCGGCGCGGGATTCCCGCATTATTAATGCCTGTTTCCCGCCGGCGTCGGTGACGGGCACACCGAAGTTACGGGCGCGGGAATATCTGGCCGAGTGGGAGCCGGTACCGCGCGGTATTCATTGCGGAACGGTGGGGATGAACTGGGGAAATCTCGTGGCGAATGTGGCCATCCGCACCGCGGAATGGGTGAATGGCGAGCTGATTCTAGGCACCGGCGGCGGGATCACCATTGACTCCACTCCCGACGCTGAATGGGCCGAAATCATGGCAAAAACGTCGACTTTACGCTGGTAGCGGCGGCGCCAATGCCGCGTTGATCACAGAAACCACGCGGTCATTCACACAACAAATCACATGGACCGCGCGTGAACATCGGGCCGGTTCTCGTATTTTTTGGCCCTGGCCCGTGGCGCTACGCTGAGACTGTGAATCTTACGAAGTTCTCTGATCTCGGTTTACGTGCCCTCATGCATATGACGCGGTCAGGGAATGCGCGGACAACAGCCCGCGAGGTCGCCGAAGCGATCAATGCTCCGCGAACCCATGTTTCGAAGGTCATATCGCGGCTGACAGAGTTCGGCATTATCGACGCCACGCGCGGCCGTGGCGGGGGGATCACTCTTGTCGACGGCGCCGAGGATTATTCCGTCGGGGCGATCGTCCGTTTCCTCGAGGGGCCGAGCCCGGTGATCGACTGCGAGCACCCCCACCCCTGCCCTTTTAACGTCAACTGCCGGCTGCAGCACGAATTAGCCCAGGCGCAAGAGGCGTTTTTCGCTTCCTTGGATGCAGTGACAATAAAAGACATCACGCCCGTGGGGCCTCAAGTTCCTCACCAGGCGTGATGTCTTTTCGTGTTCCTTGATTGACGACGGCTACTCGTCGGCCGTCACCACGGTTCAGCTGGTCAGCTGCTAGTCAGCTCTCGTCATCGCCGTCGACGGCCCGTCTGACGAATCGCCAGTAGCGGGCTCAGAGGTCTGTTCAGACCGGCGATCTTTACCGCGGATCTTGTCAGCGCGACGACGTTGGCGTGCCGCATGGGCCGCCTCCACTCGTCGCTCACGAGCAAGCTTCAACGCGAAGCGTCGATGCTCACGGTGATCCAAGTAGACCGGGTCTTCCCTGAACCCTTTCACCAGCGCAAACATCAGCGCAATGATGATCAGGAGGAAGGGCGACGCCGCGATAATCGTGACCGACTGCAGGTTGTTCAACGCGTCCGATCCGCCGGAGACCAGCAGCACAACACCGATTGCGGCGGTGAGCACACCCCACAGGCACGTGACGCGAACGTCGGCAACAATACGGCCGTTCTGGGACATCGAGCCCATCACCGTCGACGCCGAGTCGGCGGAGGTGATGAAGAACGTAGCCAGCAGAATCATCGCCAAGATGGAGAAGATCTGCGCCCCAGGCATGGTCTTGAGCAGCGAGAACAGCTGGTGAGTGGAGTCACCGTCGCCCCAAATAGACCGGCCAGTTTCCTCCAGGTGAACAGCCGTCCCACCGAAGATCGAGAACCACACGACCGTAATTGCGGACGGAACGAGCAGCACCACGCACACGAACTCGCGGATGGTGCGTCCGCGGGAAATGCGGGCAATGAACATTCCGACGAAGGGTGACCAGGAGACCCACCATGCCCAGTAGAAGATCGTCCAGGTGCCCAGCCATTTACCGGCCGTACCGTTATCGGTGTCTGCAGTTCGGGCAGCCATTTCGAAGAATTGCTGGACGTAGCTACCGAATGCCGTCGGGATCATGTTCAAAATGACGACGGTCGGGCCCACGATCAGCACGAAAATGCCCAGGACGGCAGCCATGACCATGTTCGCATTCGAGATGTACTGAATTCCCTTGCCGACGCCCGACGCGGCGGACGCCAGGAAGAACAGGGACAGGATGACCACGACACCGACCAACACCGGCGTACCCGGGTTGTGGATGATGCCAGTTTCGTCCATACCTGAGCCGATCTGGAGCGCGCCCAGACCCAGCGATGCGGCGGTACCGAACACGGTGGCAAAAATTGCCAAGACGTCGATGGTTTTACCCATCCAGCCTTCGGCTCTCTTCGCGCCAATGAGCGGAATGAACGCCGAGGACAGGAGCTGTTTACGGCCCATGCGGAAGGTGCCGTAGGCGATGGCTAGTCCCACGATGGCGTAGATCGCCCAGGGGTGCAGCGTCCAGTGGAACAGCGTCGACGCAAATGCCGAGTTCAGATCCTTCGGCTCGGAACCGGGCACACCTTCGCGGAAGAACGTGAGCGGCTCTGTCGTCCCGTAGAACATCAGGCCGATTCCCATGCCGGCGGCGAACATCATCGCAATCCAGGATGGCGTCGAGAATTCGGGTTCTTCATCGTCGCGGCCCAACCGGATGGAGCCGAACCGCGAGAACGCGATGGACAAAATGTAGAAGACGAAGACCGTCCCGAACAGGACGAACATCCAACCAAGGTTGTCGACGATCCAGCTCAGGGCGTCAGAGGCGAACTCCGCGAACCCGTTGGGTGCGATGAGTCCCCACAAGATGACGGCGAGCACGAGTGCTGCCGCGGGTCCTACGACTCTCCAGTCCGTGGGAGCGTCGTCGGTAGCGTCGGACATGCCGAGCTGCCCCTCCCCCGTCAGCACTTCGGGATCATAGTCACCAAGAATGACTTCAGGATCGATATTCTTATGGTCCATTCGTCCACTATGTAACAGGACTCTTTTTTATTCAATTGCTACTCAGTTTTCAGCAATTATTAAGCTCCGCCTATCCACCGCCTATTCACTCGCCTTTCTGGCGTCGACGACGGCCTCATAAAGATCCTTTTTCCGCATCCCCCACTGGTCAGCGACGACTTTGCACGCGTCCTTCAGACGAAGGCCGTCCGCCCGCACCCGCGCTTCAACATCGTCAATGAGCTCCTCCACCGGCGGATGAGTATTCGTGTCACGGGCACCTTCCAGGACGACGGTGATCTCACCGCGGATCCCCTCCGCAGCCCACGCGGCAAGGTCCTCCAGCGTGCCGCGACGAACTTCCTCATAGAGCTTGGTAAGTTCACGGCACACAGCGGCACGACGATCACCACCGAGAATCTCCACCGCCGCGTTCAAGGTCTCTTCAATGCGGTGAGGCGACTCGAAGAACACGCAGGCGCGGCGTTCTGTACCTAAGGACGATAACCACTCCCGACGGGCCCCGGCCTTGCGCGGCACGAAACCGTCGAAACAGAACGTGCCGACGTGTAGGCCCGACATCGCCAGCGCGGTGGTCACGGCCGATGGGCCCGGAACACAGCCCACGTGGATGCCCTCGTCGTGGGCTCGTTCCACAACGGGGAACCCGGGGTCGGAAATCACAGGCATACCGGCGTCGGAAATGATGAGGACAGTTCTGCCGCGCTGGGCTTCTTGGATGAGAGCATCGACGCGGCTGGATTCATTGTGGTCAAAATTCGACACCAGATGCCCGGAGATGTCGATGCCCAACGCATTGGCAAGGTTGCGTGCTCGGCGGGTGTCTTCTGCTGCGACAACGTCCGCGGTGGCGAGGGCATGACGCAGCCGTGGCGACGCGTCGTCAATATTGCCTAATGGCGTTCCCGCGACGACGATCCCGCCGCGATAGGACGAATTATCCTGACTCATATGTCTAGCTTCCCATACGGCTGGCATACTAATTTGCGTGACTGCCCGGAATTCTTCGCCGACACCTCTCATTTCGCCCTACCGGTGGGCCCAAATCGTGATAGGCATTCTGGCCTTCTTGACGCGGTTCATCGGTTTGAGTTCCCCGACGGATAAAGGTGCCCCGGTTTTCGACGAAAAGCACTACGCGCCGCAAGCGTGGCAAATGGTGAGATCGTGGAGTAACCCCTTCGTCGGCGGGATTGAAGATAATCCCGCGTACGGCTTGGTGGTGCACCCGCCCGTGGGCAAGCAGATCGAAATGATTTCCGAGTGGCTCTTTGGCTACAACGCGTTCGGGTGGCGGGCGGCCTCCGCGACGTGCGGCGTCATCATCATCCTGCTGATTATGGGCACCGTGAAGCGCTTGGCGGATTCCACCATGATCGCCTGCATGGCGGGCATTATCGCCATTTGCGACGGCGTCCTGCTGGTCACGCAACGCACGGCAATGCTGGACGTTTTCCAGTGCATATTTGTGGTGGCGGCGGCATATCTGTTGGTGCGCGATGCACAACAGATGCAGGACCGGATGAAGAAAGTCCACGCCGAAGACCGGATGACGGATTCCCCCTGGGGGCCACGCATGGGATATCGGTGGTGGCGATTCGCCGCCGGAATCAGCATTGGTTTGGCGACCGGAGTGAAATGGTCAGGTCTCTTTTACATTTTCTTCTTCGGATTGCTGTCGGTCATGGCCGATTTAGCCCGACGACGCCGCTTCGGCGTGCAACGCCCTGTGCTGGGCACACTGCGTAGAGATACGTTCCCCGCGATTGCGTCGCTAGCTATTCTTCCTCTGGCGGTGTACATGTTCTCGTGGCGCGCATGGTTTGCCGACGAAAACAGTGTGTACAGACATGCTAAAGAATCGGGACTTATTGAAGATGGAAGCATTCTGAACCATGTTCCCTCCCCGTTGAGTAACTGGCTGTATTACCAGCAGCAAGTTCTCCAGTTCCATGCAACGCTGACCAATTCCAATGGGCATTATCACCCGTGGGAATCCAAGCCGTGGTCCTGGTTGGCTTCTACCCGGCCCATGATTTACTACGACTCCGTTCACGACGACGGCACCCACTACGCGCAGATGCTCTTCGGCACGCCGATTATTTGGTGGATTTCTGTTCCAGTCATCGCGTGGGCGGCGTGGTGCTGGATTGTGGGTAAGGATCGACGCTGGGCTGTGCCGGTTGTCGGCTATGCGGCCGGGTTCCTGCCGTGGCTCACGGACGTTGACCGCCAGATGTATTTCTTCTACGCGACGAATATGATCCCCTTCCTCATCATGGCCATTGCGCTGTGCCTGGGCCAGCTGTATTCGTGGTCCATTGCGGATTCGCGCTTGAAGAACCGCGCTTTGGGCAAGCATCTTGGGGGCTACCTGTCACGGCGTCGGCAAGGGGTTTCTAGCCGACGTCGGGCTGGTGCGCGGTCTGATGCCGCAGGGAACCCGGGCTCGTCGGGCGTTCGACCGCGCGCGGTAGGAGCGTCGGGAAGTGTGGCGATGCGCGCTGCCTCGTCGTCGCGCTGGGCCCGTGTGAAGTCGTTGTGGATTAATGACACCGGTTCCATCCTGGCGTGCCTCTATCTGGGTGCGGTGGTCGCAATGTTTATTTACTTCCTGCCACTCATGGTGGCCATGCCCTTGTCCGGCTCGGAGTGGGATGCCCATATGTGGCTTCCGAGCTGGAAATAAGCCAAGCTCCCCGACACGGGGAAGGCCCCCGGCGCGGGCAAAGCTCCCGGCATTAGCAGAAAAGCACTGCTAGGCGGCCTACTGATCCCCCACGTGACGGTGAACGTCGTCATTGGCCTCATCAATGAGGCGGGCCGTTTCCCTGGCATCAGAAAATGTGGACTTAACCGGCCGGGCGCTGAATGATTTCAGGGAGCCAGTCACGTCGCCGGCGCTGACCCCGAAGTGGCTGAACCAGCACCACACCATGACAAGGACAGTCACGATGAAGAGAACGAGGCCCATCAGCTGCTGAGGTGTGGCCAGCCCGAGAACAATGTCCCTCGAGGCGAAACCCGCGGTAAAGGCCCATAGGGCACCGAAGAGGGGGATCATTCCGGCGGTCATTCGTGGACGCCACGCACACCAGAAGAGCGAAAAACCGAGGGACAATCGCATGGCGGCGGCGTCGATAAATAGACGTGCGACGTCGGGGTCGTGGGAATCTCCCACTGCGCCATCGGAGTCACCACCCGACGGGACTGGGCTGCCGGTGAGCGTCGTCGAATGGCTCAATAAATAGATGGCCCA
>NZ_JAUMTY010000010.1:0-50368 GCF_030530965.1 Corynebacterium sp.
GAATCGGCCCCGCTATAGCGGACGGTTTCTACTACGACTTTGGCACCGACCACGCCTTTACTCCCGACGATCTCAAACGCATCGAAAAGCGTATGAAGAAGATCATTAAGTCGGGACAGCGATTCGAGCGTGTTGTATGGGAGTCTCTTGATGACGCCCGCGAAGCGTTGAAAGATGAACCATACAAGTTGGAGCTCATCGACGATAAGTCGAAAGGCACCGTTCTTGATGAGGACGCAGATCTTGATACCGCTGGCGAGTTAACCGCGTATAACAACGTCAATCCTCGTACCGGCGAGGTCGAATGGTTCGACCTATGCCGTGGTCCTCACGTGCCGACGACGAAATACATCGCCGCTTTCGCCCTTCAGCGGAGTTCTGCTGCCTACTGGCGTGGCGATCAAAACAACGACGGTATGCAAAGGATCTATGGGACGGCTTTCGAGTCGAAAGAAGCGCTGCAAGAGTATCAGCAGCGGATGGAAGAAGCGGAACGTCGCGACCACCGTCGTCTCGGCGCTGAACTGAATCTTTTCAGCTTCCCGGATGAAATCGGCTCAGGTTTCCCTGTCTTTCATCCTGACGGCGGTATCGTCCGCAATGAAATGGAGCAGCACTCGCGGCGGCGCCACATTGAAGCTGGATATTCCTTCGTCTACACTCCGCATCTGACCAAGGGAGATTTGTTCCAAAAGTCCGGCCACCTTGATTTTTACAAGGATGGCATGTTCCCTCCCATGAAGTTGGATGAGGAACGGGATGCCGAGGGGAACATCACGAGGCCGGCTCAGGATTACTATGCCAAGCCGATGAACTGCCCGATGCACAACCTGATCTTCGCATCTAAGGGCCGGTCGTATCGCGAGTTGCCTCTGCGCTTGTTCGAATTCGGCACAGTCTATCGGTATGAAAAATCAGGCGTTATTCACGGTCTCACCCGTGCCCGTGGATTCACGCAGGACGATGCCCATATCTACTGCACCGCGGATCAGCTTGAAAATGAACTCAGCACGGTTCTTGATTTCATCATCTCGCTGCTGAAGGATTACGGGCTCGATGATTTCTATCTTGAGCTGTCGACGAAAGACCCGAACAAGTTCGTCGGTTCTGATGAGATCTGGGAGCGTTCAACGGAGATTCTCCGGCGTGTAGCAGATAAATCCGGCCTCGACCTCGTTCCGGATCCAGGCGGAGCTGCTTTCTATGGTCCGAAGATTTCGGTTCAGGCTCGTGACGCGATCGGGCGTACGTGGCAGATGTCGACCGTTCAGTTGGACTTTAACCTGCCTGAGCGCTTCGAATTGGAGTACACGGCGCCCGACGGTTCTAAGCAGCGCCCCATTATGATCCACCGCGCCCTCTTCGGTTCGATTGAGCGCTTCTTCGGGGTGCTCCTGGAGCACTACGCGGGAGCCTTCCCAGCATGGCTGGCTCCACATCAGGTCGTCGGAATTCCGGTCGCCGATGAATTTTCGCCGTACTTGGGCGAGGTCGTGGATAAGCTGCGTGCTCGGGGTGTCCGCGCCGAGGTCGATACCTCGGATGATCGGATGCAGAAGAAGATTCGCAACCATACGACTCATAAAGCCCCGTTCATGCTTCTCGCTGGTGGTCGCGATGCGGAAGCAGGTGCAGTGAGTTTCCGGTTCCTCGATGGTTCCCAAGTGAACGGCGTTCCCGTCGAGAAGGCTGTTGATGTGATCTCAACCTGGATTGAAGAGCATAACAACGAGCAGCCGACAAAGGAGTTGATTGAGGCTCGTGTCCGCGGATAACGATACTTTTGTTGACTCAGGTGCTGGTGACGCTGACCGATTGACCCGGCTGTGGGCACCCTACCGGATGTCGTATATTGCCGACGATAATCGGAACAGCAGTGACCCGTTCGAAGACATTCCGCAAGGCTCGGACGAAGAAGGGCTGATCATCGCGCGCGGTGAGACCGTGTACTGCTTGCTCAACCTGTTCCCCTATAACTCGGGGCACATGATGGTCGTCCCTTATCGTCGGGTGAAGAACCTTGAGGACCTGAACCCCGAGGAGACGGCCGAACTGATGGCTTTCACGAAAAAAGCTATCCGTTCGTTAAAAGCTGTGTCGCATCCCCATGCCGTTAATGTGGGAATGAATCTGGGTAAAGCATCGGGTGGCTCTATCGAGGAGCATCTTCATGTTCACATAGTTCCGCGATGGGCTGGCGATGCTAACTTCATGACCGTCATTGGTGGCGTGAAGGTCCTGCCACAGCTTCTCCGTGAGACACGGTCGTTGCTTGCGGAAGCCTGGGCATCATTGGACACTTCCGATGATCAACCGTCTGCTGAGCAGTCGGCTTCCGAGTCGGAATAAGGGAGAATAATGCTTGGCGTTCATGGCCGAAAACCGGCTGCAGTTGTCATCGAACCGATTGCCCGATCACTGGTTAAGGCGGGAATTTCCCCCAACACAGTGACCGTCGTCGGCACTCTCGGTGCGTGCGTAGCAGCGTTAATCCTGATCCCTACCGGTCATCTCTTTGCCGCCGCAATAATTATCGGGCTTTTAACAGCTGTAGATATGGTCGACGGCACCATGGCTCGTATACGTGGCGGGGGAACGACGTTCGGAGCGACCCTAGATGCCAGCTGCGACCGCATTACCGACGGGGCCGTTTTCGCCGCTATCGTCTGGTGGATCGTCTCCGCTCAGCAGGGAGAACGTCACCAACTGATTGCTGCGTTGATTGTGTTGGTCACCAGCCAGGTCATTTCTTATGTCAAAGCTCGGGCAGAGGCGGGCGGTCTCGACATCGTTGGGGGATTGGTGGAGCGCCCTGAACGGCTGATCATCGGTTTGGTCGGCTTAGGCCTTGAGGGCTTGGGGGTGCCGCATGTGTTAAGTATTGCGCTCTGGATTCTTGCAATAGGCTCGATTTTTACGGTGATCCAACGCATGGTCATGGCCAGCAAATCTCCGCACGCGAATGATAAAATCGCCGCACCCCATGGGGCTAAAGAATTTCCCACGAAGTAAGGACGACACGTGACACGACCCTTCGGCTTATCCAAAGAGGATCTTATCGCTGAGTCGTACGTGTGGGCCTGGAAAGGAATCACCCGAATTCCCGCCCCCGTCGCGCGGAAATTATTCACGCTCGGTGCCGATATCGCTTCTCACAGGGGGAAACAACCGGCGAGGTTACGGTCGAACCTTGCCAAGGTGACCGGTCTCACGGATGACCGAGAGCTTGATGTCGTGGTGCGGAACGCGATGAGATCATATGCCCGATATTGGATGGAAGCTTTCCGCTTACCGTCCATCATTCACTCATCGTCCCTGGACTCATTGGTGAACACAATTGAGTCGGGTATCCAGGGGGTGGACTTGTTTGATAAGTCATATCGCCAGGGGCGGGGAGTGATTCTTGCTCTCCCGCACAGTGGGAATTGGGATATGGCTGGGCTGTGGCTTGCCCAGCGCTACGGTACGTTTTCTACAGTGGCAGAACGGCTCAAGCCGGAGAAACTGTTCGATGCATTCGTGGACTATCGCGAGGAACTCGGTTTTACCGTGTTCCCGCTCACCGGTGGTTCACAAAAGCCGATGGACGGGCTCCGTGAAACTTTAGAGTCAGGCGGAGTCGTGGCCTTGTTGGGCGAACGTGATCTTTCGCACCACGGTGTCAGCGTTGACTTTTTCGGTTCTAGAACAACCATGCCGGTGGGGGCGGTACGGCTCGCTCAAGAAACGGGGGCAGCCTTACACGGCGTTCACTGCTGGTTTACCCCGAATGGCTGGGGCCATAGCGTCGGTGAGCCACTGAATACCGATAAGCCAATACCTGAGGTCGTTCAAGACCTAGCAAACGTTTTTGAGAAAAATATTTCGGAGCATCCTGAAGATTGGCATATGCTCCAACGCATCTGGAATGAAGACTGAGAGTGTGGAGGCCGAGTGCGAATCGGGATGGTGTGTCCGTATTCCATGGACGACCCTGGCGGTGTTCAAGCTCACGCAATTGAGCTGTCAGAACAGTTAATCCGGCGCGGTCACACCGTAAGCCTGCTGGCCCCAGCGTCCCTGAAGACGCATGTCCCGGACTTCGTTGTTCGGGCCGGGCGCTCAATTCCTATCCCGTATAACGGATCGGTTGCCCGCCTGAGTTTCACAGCGTCGGCATTTCATGCTGTCCGTCGGTGGTTGAATAATCACGAATTCGACCTCGTCCACATACATGAGCCGAACGCCCCAAGCGTGTCCATGATCGCGCTGAAAATGGCGAAGATTCCCGTCGTGGCGACGTATCACGCATCAGCTGATCGGTCCCGCGTTTTGGAAACGTTTATTCCGGTTCTCACGCCGATGCTCGAGCGCGTTCGTGCAGGGATCGCGGTCTCGGAGATGGCTCGTCGGTGGCAAGTGGAACAGCTGGGGGGAGATCCCATTCTCATCCCAAATGGCGTCGATACGAAGTTTTTCTCATCGGCGGACCCGCAGTCAGGAGCCGACGATGCGATCTCTCGCCTCGACCCAGACCGCCCGCGAATTATCTTCTTGGGCCGCTTTGATGAACCACGTAAAGGCCTCGATGTGCTGATTGAAGCGATGCCACGGATATCACGGGCGATTCCAGGTATCGAAGTCGTTGTCGTAGGGACCGGTGATGCCAAGGCTCTGTCGCGGCGCGTAGCCCATGTCCGGGACTCGATCACCATTCTTGGCCGGTTGTCTAATAGCGACAAGGCTCGAGCCTTTAAAGCATCGGACGTCTATGTGGCACCTCATCTCGGCGGGGAGAGCTTCGGGATCGTCCTCGTCGAAGCGATGGCTGCCGGCGCGGCGGTCGTCGCCAGTGATATTCCGGCATTTCGTGCTGTGTGCGATGACGGCGACGCTGGTTGGCTATTTCCTCCCGGGGATACGGATGCTTTGGTGGCGGCTGTCACCGAGTTGTTTTCGGACAAAGGCAAGCGGCAAGAACTCGCGCATAAGGGCTTTGAGCGGTCCCAACGGTTTGACTGGAGTCATGTTACGACAGAAGTCGAGAGGGTATATGAAACCGTGCTGGGTCCTCAGGGGGAAAGGAACTTTTCGTCGTGATACCGGTATGGGTCGCCATCGTCATCGTCGGTCTGATGGCCGTTCTGTTAGCAGGTATGTGGGCATCGTTCATAGCCACCCGCTTGCATCGATTGAATATTCGGACGGATGAAGCAGCGTTAAGCCTGGATGCTGCCTTGGGTCGTCGGGCTGCGGTGGTGTCAGCATTGTGGCCAGAACTTGCGGACGAGGCCGAAGCAACGGAACGTATCGCTTTCGACACTTCGTGCACGACGGATCGAGCACTGGCGGAGAACAGATTTGCTATGCGCATTCACGATCTTGATGACGAATCAGTGACGGTCAATGGTGCGAGAACACTAGCCGACGCTCACACACGAGTGGAACTCGCAATGCGCTTTTATAATGATGCCGTCTCGGATACCCGGACATTGCGGCTACGCCCGCTCGTGAGGTTTTTCCATCTCGGCGGTCACGCGTCGCCACCAGAGTATTTTGAGGTGGCTGGTATTGAATCCGACATTCCGGCGTCGTAAATCACTATGTAGCCTCAAGAATTGGTCGGTGAGTTTTCTGGCTCCAGAGGCGAGTAAGTACACTGTAGGCTTCAGCGTATTCTAGACAGGCCAGTCCAGTTTTAAGGAGAAGAACGACAATATGAGCAATAATGCAAATCAAAACGGACGGCATGCTACGGACAATCCACGCGGGGCCGCCCATTCCTCGTCGAATGACACAACCCACGGGACTGCACGAGTAAAGCGTGGCCTGGCGGAGATGCTAAAAGGCGGCGTCATCATGGACGTCGTCACCCCTGAGCAGGCCAAGATCGCTGAGGACGCCGGCGCAACAGCCGTGATGGCGCTGGAGCGTGTCCCAGCTGATATTCGTGCTGAGGGTGGAGTGTCTCGCATGTCGGACCCCGACATGATCGAAGGCATTATTAACGCTGTGTCCATCCCGGTTATGGCGAAAGCCCGCATCGGTCACTTCGTTGAGGCGCAGGTTCTGCAGTCGCTGGGCGTCGACTTTATCGACGAATCCGAGGTGCTGACGCCAGCAGATTATTCCAACCACATCGATAAATTCGACTTCACGGTGCCATTTGTCTGTGGAGCGACCAACCTCGGCGAAGCACTTCGACGGATCAACGAGGGCGCTGCCATGATTCGTTCCAAGGGCGAAGCGGGAACTGGCGACGTGTCCAACGCCGTGACCCACATGCGGACCATCCGTGCTTCTATTAATAAATTGAAGTCGATGGCGCCTGATGAGCTGTATGTCGCTGCTAAAGAGCTCCAAGCTCCGTACGAGTTGGTGCGTGAGGTAGCCGAGCGTGGATCTCTCCCGGTTGTGCTGTTCACGGCCGGCGGTATTGCCACTCCAGCCGATGCAGCGATGATGATGCAATTAGGTGCTGAGGGTGTGTTCGTCGGTTCAGGCATCTTTAAGTCTGGTGACCCGGAGCATCGTGCGCGCGCCATCGTTCAGGCGACGCAGAACTACGACGACCCTGAGACGATCGCCAATGTTTCGCGTGGCTTGGGTGAAGCGATGGTGGGCATCAACGTCGACGAGATCCCGAAGCCGCACCGTTTAGCAGAGCGTGGTTGGTAAAACGAGTGGATAGTAGCAACGAAAAGAGAACCCCACTTATCGGGATTCTCGCTGTACAGGGTGGCGTTATCGAACACCAGCGCACTCTAGAGCGCCTCGGAGTTCGGTCGCGTCTTGTACGCCGTCCTGCTCATCTCGACGGGGTTGATGGGTTAATTCTCCCTGGGGGAGAGTCGACGACGATGTCGAAGCTCCTCGAGCTGGGCGGATTGCTCGAACCCCTGACGGCAAAGATTCACAACGGGACGCCGACGTTCGGCACGTGCGCCGGTATGATTTTGCTGGCCAGTGAGGTTAAGGGGACACGTCCGGACGCTCACTGCCTATCCGCGCTCGACATCACGGTTCGACGGAACGCATTTGGCCGTCAGGTCGACTCCTTTGAGACGGATCTCGATTTCAAGGGGATTAGTCAACCTGTTCACGCCGTTTTTATTCGTGCACCGTGGGTCGAATCAGTCGGCGACGATACCGAGGTTCTTGCTCGTGTACCTGCCGACGACGGCAAGGGCGCTATTGTTGCAGTTCGCTCCGGTCACGGTAGGGGAAACGTACTTGCCACGTCGTTCCATCCCGAGGTGACCGACGACGACCGTGTCCACGACTATTTTGTGTCGATGGTCGAGGAATCGATGGCGTAACCCAACAAAAGACTTATTGGTGGCAGTGCCATGGCTGGGAATGTCGGGACCGAGTATTAGACTGGTTGCGATTATCCCCTTCGTGGGGCTTGCATGTGTGTTAACAACTGAGGGAGTACAACAATATGAGTGGGCACTCTAAATGGGCAACAACGAAGCACAAGAAAGCTGCGAACGATGCCAAGCGTGGTAAAGAATTTGCCAAGCTGATTAAGAACATTGAGGTAGCTGCTCGCACCGGCGGCGGTGACCCCTCAGCGAATCCGACGCTGGATGACATGATTAAAAAGGCCAAAAAGGCGTCGGTTCCCAATGACAATATCGAGCGAGCCCGCAAGCGCGGTTCAGGTGAGGAAGCCGGTGGCGCAGACTGGGAGACCGTCACCTATGAAGGTTATGGCAACGGCGGGGTAGCGATTCTTATCGAGTGCTTGACCGATAACCGTAACCGTGCCGCGACGGATGTGCGTACCGCGATGAACAAGAACGGCGGAAACATGGCGGATGCAGGGTCCGTTGCCTATATGTTCAACCGCAAGGGTGTCGTTCAGTTGCCGAAGGAAGGCAATACTGAGGATGACATCCTGATGGCCGTCCTGGATGCCGGCGCTGAAGAGGTTAATGACCTCGGCCAGAACTTCGAGGTCGTGTCCGCAGCCGGGGATCTTTCTGCCGTTCGCGACGCGTTGAAGGAAGCCGGGCTGGAGTACGATTCTGCAGAGCCGGACTACCGAGCAGACGTTAAGGTTCAGCTTGACGCGTCTGGAGCTCGGAAGATCTTCCATCTGATCGATGCACTGGAAGAGTCGGACGACGTCCAGAACGTCTACACCAATATGGATCTTTCCGACGAGGTTCTGGCTGAACTCGATAACTAAGTGAAAGCCCTCAGCGTGTGCCGAATAGGCTGTTGGCGATGGTGCAGATAGGAGTGGCGATCCAGTGCCCGTGAATACCACGTCTAAGGGTGGATCGCGCTCCTTAGAGGGGACCCGCGTCATGGGGGTTGACCCCGGTTTAACCCGGTGCGGAATATCTACGGTTCAGGCCGGGCGGGGGCGCTCCGTCCTACCTGTTGCGGTGGGGGTTATTCGAACAGACGCATCCGACGATCTTTCCACCCGTCTTCTCGACATTTCCGTGAAGATTGATGAGTGGATGGATGAGTATCATCCGGATATGCTGGCAATCGAACGTGTATTTGAACGTGGTGTAGTCTCCACTGTCATGCACACCGCCCATGCGGTGGGTGTGATTATTGTTTGTGCAGCGCGGAGAGATATTCCGGTTTATATGTACACGCCCAGTGAAGTGAAAAAAGCTGTGTCGGGGAACGGACGTGCAGATAAAAAGCAAGTCACCGCGATGGTTACGCGGGTCTTGGGCTTGGCTGAACCACCACGTCCCGCCGATGCGGCCGATGCTCTGGCGCTCGCTATTTGTCATTGCTGGCGCGCTCCCATGTTGGGGCTATCCGGTGGGCAGAATCCGGGCTGGAGCGCTTCACGACATAAGTGACGTCATAGTTGCGGCCGATGTCGTGGTGTGACGATCGTGAGTAGAGAAAAGGGGTCCCTGTGATCGATTCATTGCATGGCGAGGTTCTTCATGTCGGTCTTAATTATGTCGTGATTGAATGCTCAGGCGTCGGCTACCGGGCAACTGCTGCGCCCTCATTGCTGGGGACGCTACGAAAAGGGGAGGACGCTCGAATCCTTGTCACGATGAATGTTCGCGACGATGGGATCGACCTTTACGCTTTTGAATCCGACGAGGCCCGTCAGATGTTTGCGATGCTCCGTAAGGTTTCGGGGGTAGGGCCCACATCTGCAATGGCGATTTGTTCCATTTTTAAGCCCGACGAATTTGCTCGAATAATTACCAACGAGGATGACGCTGAACTAAGAAATGTCAAGGGCATAGGTAAAAGAACAGCGGAGCGGATCATCGTCGACTTAAAGTCGAAGGTGGCTGTATTCGATGCAGGAGATTCGGCTAGCGAACCTCAATCGGGAGTGGGTGGCAATTCGGAGGTCGACGCCGACAGTGGCGTTGTGGGTACGGTTACTCAAGCTCTTGTCGAATTAGGTTTTCCGGAAAAACAGGCAGAAAAGACTGCCACGTCCGCTGCGGCTGAGGGAGGATCTGTGTCGGAGATTCTGAAGCGCGCCTTGCGATCGATGTCATCCGAGAGGAACTAAAAGATGGGCAACATCGAAAAAACTGAGTTCCAACTACCCGATGACAAAGGTGGCTCCCAGAATCGGGGCGGGCCGGCGCCCACGATGGGAAAAGATGACGAATTTGCGTCCGGAATTCGTCCTGTTGATCCGACCGAGCAAAGCGACGATGCAGATGCCGAATTGTCACTGCGTCCGCGCAGCTTGGATGAGTTCATTGGGCAGTCCAAGGTCCGCGAACAATTAGAGTTGGTCCTCTCTGGGGCCAAGGCTCGTCGAGTTGTTCCTGATCACATTCTCTTGGCAGGTCCGCCCGGGTTGGGCAAGACGACTATGGCGATGATTATTGCCCAGGAAATGGGTACGTCACTGCGGATGACGTCGGGTCCTGCACTGGAAAAAACGGGTGATCTCGCCGCCATGCTGTCGAATTTGATGGAGGGGGATGTCCTCTTTATCGACGAAATTCACCGCATGGCGCGCCCGGCAGAAGAAATGCTGTACATGGCGATGGAGGATTTTCGCATTGACGTCATCGTCGGAAAAGGCCCGGGTGCAACGAGCATCCCCTTGGATTTACCCCCCTTCACTTTGGTGGGGGCGACCACCCGAGCAGGAATGTTGACGGGGCCGCTGCGTGACCGTTTCGGATTCACCGCGCAGATGGAGTTTTACTCGGCGGCTGACCTCACGAAAGTTGTCACGCGTGCGGCACGTCTACTCGATATTGATATTAAGGCTGACGCTGCGAAGGAAATTGCGTCGCGGAGTCGAGGTACGCCCCGTATTGCTAACCGTTTGTTGCGACGGGTGAGGGACTACGCCGACGTCCACTCTGGTGGCGTGATCACAGTAGAAGCAGCCAAGGCCGCGCTCTTGGTGTTCGACGTCGACGAGAAGGGCCTCGACCGGCTCGACCGTGCTGTTCTCGATGCGCTCGTCCGGGGACATGGGGGCGGACCTGTTGGCGTCTCGACGTTGGCGCTCGCCGTAGGCGAAGAGCCCACCACCGTCGAGGAGGTGTGCGAACCGTACTTGATTAGGGCTGGGATGATTGCTCGCACACCACGCGGCCGCGTCGCCACAGCCGAAGCGTGGAAACATCAGGGGCTGGAGCCGCCAGAGGGGACAATTGGTGCCTTCTTCTAAGAGACCTCTGGATCAATACAGCGTTATCCAGGAGCAAAGCTTTCCGAGACGCTTGCCAGATAGTCCGCCAAGTTAAAAGAATTGACTCAATGTCCCTGCTCTATGCCAAGATGGTGCCATGAACGGTCTATGGATAATTATCCTCATCCTTTTCCTGGCGTTGCCCATCATGCAGATTGTTCGGCAGAACAAGAGCATGAAGCGCATCCAGGAGTTTCGCTCCCAACTGCAGCCTGGCATGGCTGTTGAGACAGCCGGAGGCTTGCACGGTCGCGTCGTTGCGGTACGAGGCGACCTCCTCGACTTGCAAATTGCACCTGGGGTTGTTGTTGAGTGGGCCGTCAAAGGCATTTTGGGACCAGTTGCACAACAGGAATCGCCAAGCACTACTGAGCCAACCGCTAGTGAGTCCCAGGCCCAGTCAACTGTGTCGACGCAGGAGACGTCGACAGATCACGGTTCAACCGTCGAGCCGAGCACTAGTGATGAGGCTGCTGTTGACTCCCATCGGCACTCGCCGGCCAACGATAAGTAAAATCGTAATCGATAGTGCTCGGTCGTGACTGACAATCGCGCAGAGTAGATGCGCGAGTACAGTACATCGGCAGCAGACATGACATAACCTTCGGCTTCATGCTGGTTCGAACGCTCGACGCAAAACGCCGACCCTTGGGGTAAGACGATGCAGCGTGAAGCCAAGGGGTAGACTTTCTGAAGTTTGAATAGGCCGACATGAGCCTAATGTGACCTTCATACGACGGGAGACTCTTTTGGCAGCCCGGAAGAACAGAGCTCGCTCCACAAAATCCCGATGGCCGTATCGCGCCATCGGTATCTTCGTCATTTTCCTCGTAGCGGTGTACCTTCTGGTGTTCCTCACGGGAAATAAAAAGCCTGAACCTAAGTTAGGCATTGACCTTCAGGGCGGAACCCGAGTGACGTTGGTGCCTCAAGGTTCTCAGCCGTCCAATGATCAGCTTGAGCAGGCCCGGAAAATTCTCGAAAACCGCGTCAATGGCATGGGCGTCTCCGGGGCAACAGTGCAGACCGACGGGAACACACTCGTCATTACTGTCCCTGGCGATGATTCCGCTCAAGCGCGGAACCTGGGACAGACATCCCAATTGTTGTTCCGTCCAGTGCTTAACCAACAAGCTGCTGCCCAGGAAGTTGATCGGGGCAAGCTGGCGCAGACCGTCGTCGATATGGCTAATCGATGGGTAAAAGCGGATGTGATTTCGCCGGATAATGCCCAGAAGGCCCTCGACGAGCTGAAGAAGCAGTTGGAGCAATACAACAGCAGTGGTCAAGCCCAGGGCCAAGAGGCTTTTGCCATTCCCGAGTCGATGAAGATCACAGCGAAGCCAGAGGCTAAACCAGCCAACTCCATCGAAGAAAACAAGCAGCGTGAACAAACATCCGCCATGCTGCTCAAGGATCGGCAATCAGAAGACCCGACCACTTTGCAAGCGGCGGGATCCCTGTTGGAATGTAAGGGATCGGATCCGTTGGCAGGTCAGGATGATCCGGCCAAACCGCTCGTGACGTGTGATCAAGATAAGAGCGTTCACCTGCTCGATGCGGCACCAGTATTAGTGGGGCAGGAGGGGAAGAAAGATCCCCAGCGGCTCACTGGTGAGGAGATCGATACCAATTCTCCGATTACTGGTGGATACGACTCCAACAGCGGGCAAATGGCCATCACGTTCAAGTTCAAGACATCCAATAAAGATAAGGGTGGCGATACGTGGGCCGAAGTAACGCAAAAGTATCAGGGCCAGCAGGTCGCTATCACTCTCGACTCCGAAGTGATTTCTGCTCCGACGATTCAGTCACCGACGCCCGCCGGCTCGACGACCCAGATTACTGGTAAGTTCTCTGAGGCCGAGGCCAAAGACTTAGCAAACAACCTTAAGTATGGTGCGCTGCCCATCAGCTTCGCTGGTGAGAACGGTGAAAAGGGTGGTACCGCCACCACCATTCCCGCCACGCTTGGTTTTGCTTCGCTGAAAGCAGGACTCATCGCCGGAGGCATCGGCTTAATCTTGGTCGCCCTGTATGCGCTGGCCTACTACCGCGGACTCGGCGTTATCACGATTTTCTCGCTGTTGCTCTCGGCGCTACTCATCTACGGCAGCCTCGTCCTACTCGGAAGGTGGGTTGGCTACAGCCTTGACCTCGCAGGCATCGCCGGCTTGATCATCGGTATTGGTACTACTGCAGACTCCTTCGTGGTCTACTTCGAACGTATTAAAGATGAGATACGCGATGGCCGAACATTCAGATCTGCAGTACCAAAGGCCTGGGAGCGCGCTCGTCGCACTATCTTGTCCGGTAACTTGGTCTCCCTGATCGCAGCTGTCGTGTTGTACATTTTGGCTGTTGGTGACGTTAAAGGCTTCGCCTTCACCCTTGGTTTAACGACGGTCTTCGACCTGTTCGTGGTGTTCCTGGTTTCGGCACCGCTGATTATTCTGGCGTCGCGCAAGCCGTTCTTCTCTAAGCCGTCTGTGAACGGGCTCGGAGCGGTTATGCGCGTTGCGGAGCGTCGTCGCGCTGCCGGTATCAAGCTTCCGTACGACGTTGAGCGCGCTGAAAACGCCAAAGAGGATCAACCTGTACGGCGGCACATCAAGCTCGCAGATAGTCTCTCAGAAACTGATGAGTCATCGTCGGGTGGCTCATCGCGTGTCGATACCTCGAAGGAGGAGAAGTAATGAGTAAACGGCCTTTCTTCGAACGTATCTACACCGGTGAAGGCGGAATTGAGTTCGTCTCCCAGCGCCGTCGCTGGTACGGCATTTACGCCATCATCTTGGTGATCTGCCTCGTATCCATTATTTTCCGTGGATTTACCTTGGGCATCGACTTTGAGGGTGGCACGAAGATAACGATGCCCGCCGGTGACGTGTCCAAGACCGAAGTCGCCGACACCTTCCACGAGGCCACTGGGGTCGAGGCCCAGCAAGTCCAGATCATTGGCTCTGGTAATGCTCGCAATGTTGAGATCGAGTCAAAGCATCTTAACGACGACGAGATCTCCGAGGCTCGGGAAGCTTTATTCTCGAAGTACCACCCGAAAGACGCCTCGGGTAAAGAAACTCCCGACTCTATCGGTGATTCGACCGTGAGTAACTCGTGGGGGTCGACGATTACTCACCGCATGGTTCTAGCGCTGATCGTCTTCCTCGCGCTGATCTTCCTGTACATCACGGTTCGCTTTGAGCGCGATATGGCCATCGCGGCTATATCAGCACTTGCCGTTGACGCGATTGTGGTCTCAGGGCTGTATTCGATCATCGGCTTCGAGGTTTCACCAGCATCGGTTATCGGTTTGCTGACAGTCCTGTCCTACTCGCTGTACGACACCGTGGTCGTGTTCGACAAGGTTCACGAGAACACCGCAGGATTAACAAAGACGACCACGTCGACCTACGCCGAGCAGGCTAACCTCGCCGTGAACCAGACGATGATGCGATCCATTTCGACATCATTGTTCTCGATCCTCCCGATCGGCGCATTGATGGTCGTTGCGGTCTGGTTGCTCGGCGTGGGCACGCTCAAAGACCTCTCGCTCGTGCAGCTACTTGGTGTCATCGAAGGAACGTTCTCCTCCATCTTCTTGGCGACGCCAATCTTGGTTTCGCTCAAATCGCGTCAGAAGAAGTATTCCGAGCACACCAAACGTGTCGAAGAATCTCGGAAGGCTGAGTCATCGAACCAGGAGGATCAACGGGTTGCCGTAACCAGTGATGGATCAGAGATCACTGCTAGTGAAGACGCTGATTCTGAGCCATCGGCACGCTCCTCACGGAGAAGAGGCTCATCACGTATCGTTCACCACTCCGATCGAGATCCGGAGGCGGGCAGATTCCACAGTCGTGAAGGAGGCGGCGCGTCATGGCGTCCCGACGACAACCGCCGTCGCAACAACTCACCGTTTGATGGAAACTAGAAGCTGAGTCGGTACCCAACGCGCGTTCTTCGGATAGAAGATTTACGCATCGTGTTTCCTGGCTTAGTGTTCCGTATGGCACCTTCTTAACCGGTCGTGTAGTTAGAATTCCCGCCGTACAGCGCCCTTGCTCATTAATCCGAAGCAAGGGCGCTAAACTTTTCTTAACAGCACATCCTGTGTTCTTACGAATACGGCATCAGTGCGCTTTGTACGTCCATTTTCTGACACGATCGGCTCCATCCGTGTTACAGCGATTCAAGAAGTCACGTCCCCAGTTCCCGTCGGCAATGCCTTCACTACCGCGTTCCCCACGTGCCCACCTCCGCAAGATTGTGACGGCCATTTCGGGAGCCTTATTAGTCACAGGTTTAGCCGCTTGCGATACCAATGACGATGCAGGCGATGACCACGCAAACGCAGGGTTTGCCTACGTAAGTGGCAGCACCCTCACCACTGTTAACGGTGCTAGTTCACAAGGACAGGCCTCCGATGCAGCGCGATTATCCGTCCGCTTATATCCCGGCGCTTTCATCGATGGGCCCAACGGTCAGGCCTTCGTCAATAACGATCTTTTCACGTCAATCCAGGCACCTGATGAGAACCGAAGCGCTGAATACGTCATCAACCCGCGAGCCCAATATTCGGACGGCAAACCGGTTACCTGTGATGACTTTTATCTGACATGGTTTGCCCAGCATAAAAAAGAATATTTTGATTCCGATAATCCTCTAATGGAGCAGGTTGAATCAGTTACGTGCCGGCATAATGAGAAAAAGTTTCGGGTGAATTTTGCCCGCGGATACGGGTCCCGATACCAGAACCTTTTTCCGGCCGGGTCCGTTATGCCTTCCCACATCATTGCGTCTCACGCCGGGGTTGACGATTTAACTGGTGCGCTCGAATCTGCGGACTACCAGGTGGTCAAAAAAGTGGGCGATCTGTGGAAGAAGAGCTTTCTCCTGAAGGAAGATAATCTTAAGAATATTGTGTCTACTGGACCGTATTCCGTTAAGTCGATCACGGATAAGGATCCGACTACACATACGCGGTCAGTAACGCTTCAGAAGAATCCTCACTGGTGGGGTGATCCGGCGGAAATCGATGGCATCGTGGTCTATCCGCGCTCAGCATCGCTGAGCGACCTTGCTCACCACAAGTCACTCAGAGTCGTTGATAATGATCAAGCTCTTCCCTCCGAGTTCCGTTTATCGCAGGGGAAAGGTTCCGCAGAACCATCTGAGCCATCACCATCGACGGCAGAATCGTCCGAGACATCTCCATCCACGGCATCGCCAGCATCTGAGACGTCCTCGTCAGCCGTCTCGGCGTCTTCAGCAGGGCCAACCTCGTCATCACCGATGCCAACCTCCTCCGCATCTAACGCTCCCAGTGAATCGATGCCGTCGTCGGAAGCAAATAAACCAGCGACGAATGATAATGAGGGATTCCCCGCATTCTCAGTTCCGCACGACGGCGGCTCCTCGGCCTCTGCATCACGTTTGACGGTGGATTCGGAGAAATACGGTGTGATGACGATGCTCTCACGTCGGATTGACTCGCTCATCCCTGCCGACCACGGGGTCATGGCCAGTAAACGCATGCGCCAAGCGGTATCGCAGTGCATTGATCGGGCCGCTGTTGCCGAAGCATCGTCAGCCCACTCATCGATGAAGGTTCCAGCCTATGGACTTCGATTGACGCCGGCGACGAGCTCATCTTTCGATGCGGTCAGCGATGTCGCGCTAAAGCATGGAAATCACGACACCGCTGCCGCCCGAAAAGCAGCGAAGGGATCCACAGTTCGTTTGTCGTACGACCGCACGAATGATCGGTACGCCGCCATGGCAAACGCCATTCGCGAGTCCTGCCAGGAGAGCGGAATTACCGTCGATGATGTCTCGACAGACCATGCGGATAGCACCGCTCTGACGGACAGAGCCGACATTTTCCTCCAGGCAGTTGACCCCACAACATACTTTTCGACCTCGACATTCGTCGGTGGAACCATTGATGAGCGTCGGCAAGCGGAAGAAGAATTATGGGATAGCATGCCGACGATCCCATTGTCTGCTGAACCCCGCGCCGTGGTCGTACACAACGCAGTGAGTAATCTAGTGCCTAGCACCTCGAATGTTGGGGTCGGCTGGAACATGGATCGATGGAAGAAAGATCAGAATTAGATGACCGACAGTGAGTATTCATCCGCAGCCGATGCAGTGGCAAACTTAGTTCGCCGCGTGCCCGGTTTTCCGTCTGAAGGTGTGGTTTTTGAAGACCTCACTCCGGTGCTGGCAGATGCGGGCGCCTTCCGATTAATCGTCGACGAATTAGCCGAGGCTGCTCGGAGTTATCACGCAGACATCATCGGCGGGCTGGACGCTCGTGGATTCCTTTTGGGTTCTGCTGTGGCGTATCAACTGGGGCTCGGGATCCTGGCAGTGCGCAAGGAAGGCAAGCTCCCGCCACCGGTTTTTCATCGAGGCTATGACTTGGAATATGGCCACGCTGCACTGGAAATTCCGCGAGAGGGCCTGAATATTCAGGGAAAGAATATTGTTCTTATCGACGACGTTCTTGCCACAGGCGGTACATTGTGTGCCTCCCGGGCTCTATTGGAGGAAGCCGGGGCGAATGTCGCTGGATTGGCTGTCATTCTCGAAGTTGAAGCTTTGGAAGGCCGGAAGCGTCTGGCCGACCTTCCTCTAACGGTGGTGGGGGAGCGTAGTGAGTGATCGGTCGCCCTCTCGGGTTGGTTCGGTGAGTGCACGTCTGGCTCGAAGCCTGACGGGGCAGAATCGTGCAAAATATAATCCGGTGTTGGAACCGATGCTGACTATTCATCGCAAGGTTCACCCGAAAGCGGATGTTGTTCTCATCAACCGTGCTTATGAGACCGCGGCGCAGTTACATGACGGTGTTTTTCGTAAGTCTGGCGAACCGTACATCACTCACCCGCTTGCCGTAGCGACGATTTGCGCTGAGATCGGCATGGACACCACCACGATTGTCGCAGCGCTGCTGCACGATACGGTGGAAGACACTGATTACACGCTCGAACAACTTGAGCACGACTTTGGCCCTGAAGTGGCTCACCTGGTGGATGGGGTCACCAAGCTGGACAAGGTGGCCTTGGGATCAGCCGCGGAAGCCGAGACGATCAGGAAAATGATTGTCGCGATGGCCGACGATCCCGGCGTGCTGGTCATTAAAGTCGCTGATCGCCTGCACAATATGCGCACAATGCGTTTCCTCCCGCCGGAAAAGCAGGCAAGGAAAGCTCGGCAGACCTTGGAGGTCATTGCTCCGCTGGCTCACCGGCTGGGAATGGCGACGGTGAAGTGGGAGTTAGAAGACCTCTCCTTCGCCATTTTGTACCCCAAGAAGTACCAAGAAATCGTTCGGTTGGTGGCAGATCGGGCGCCGAAGCGCGACGAATATATCGCCCGAGTGTCGAAAGAGCTACAAGCCCGGCTTAAGGACTACCACATCAGTACAGAGGTCGTGGGGCGACCGAAACACTACTGGTCGATTTACCAAAAGATGATCGTTCGTGGCCGAGACTTTGATGAAATCTTCGACCTCGTCGGACTCCGCGTTCTCGTCGACTCCGTGCAGGAATGCTACGCGGCTCTGGGTGCTGTACATACGCTGTACCAACCGATGCCCGGAAGGTTTAAAGACTATATTTCTACGCCTCGCTATGGGGTGTATGAATCGCTCCACACGACGGTGATCGGGCCGGATAATAAACCTCTCGAGATCCAAATCCGGACCCACGAAATGCACTACAACGCTGAGTTCGGCATTGCGGCGCATTGGCGATACAAGGAGACCAAGGGGCACAACAAAGGTTCTGCAAAAGAACTGGACCAGATGGCATGGATGCGTCAGCTTCTCGACTGGCAACGGGAATCTGCCGATCCCAACGAATTCATGGAGAATCTGCGGTTTGATCTCTCCTCAAACCAAATTTTCGTGTTTACCCCGAAAGGGGACGCGATTACTCTGCCATCGGGTTCGACGCCTATCGACTTCGCCTACGCTGTCCACACCGAAGTTGGGCACCGATGTATTGGCGCGAAGGTCAACGGCAAGCTTCTCGCGCTCGAGTCGGAGCTCCACACCGGCGATCGTGTCGAAGTTTTCACGTCGAAAGATCCGGACGCCGGCCCATCCAAGGACTGGGAATCATTCGTCGTGTCGCCGCGTGCGAAGTCGAAGATTCGTCAGTGGTTCGCGAAAGAACGTCGAGAAGTTGCCTTGGAGGCAGGCCGGGATGCCCTCGCCGCGGAAATCCAGCGGGGCGGGCTGCCCATGCACCGGCTCTTTACTCCCGAATCGATGCAAACTATCGCTGGTCAGCTGAGTTTCAACTCCGTCGACCAGCTATACACCGCGATTGGCAATAACAACATTACGGCTGGTCGCGTCGTTAACCTGCTGATGGAGCAGTTTGGGGGACAGGAGGAGGCGGAAGATGCGCTTGCGGCCCGCACTCCTTTGTCCCAGCTCAGGTCAAAAAAGAATTCTCGTGCCGATTCGGCGGGGGTTCTTGTTGAAGGCGACGCCGACTACATGGCGAAGCTGGCCAAGTGCTGTACTCCCGTCCCCGGCGATGACATTTTCGGATTTGTGACCCGGGGTGGTGGGGTTAGCGTTCACCGCACAGACTGCACTAACGCTCCGAAGCTGAAAGAAGAGCCTGAACGCCTGATTGCCGTGTCGTGGGCGGCAGAGCGTAGTGGAGCTGTCTTCACGGTGACGCTGCAAATCGAAGGGCTTGATCGCCAAGGGTTGCTATCCGATGTCACCCGGGCCGTGTCAGAACAGAAGGTCGCTATCTTGGCGACGAATTCTCACACTGCTGAAGACCGCGTTGCGGTGGTCCGTTTCACGTTCGAGGTCTCTGACGTCAAACAGCTTGGCTACTTGATGACCCAGCTGCGGAACATTGAAGGTGTCTTCGACGTTTTCCGAGTCACGTCGGGCGGATAGTGGCGTCACGCCTGGCACGTGGGACACCAGAAGAGGTTTCTGCCGTCGACCTTGCGCTCGACAATAGTGGTTCCACAAACGTAGCAGGGGAGCCCGGCACGTCGGTAAACATAAACCTCGCCACCATGAGCATCGACGCGTGGTTCCCGCCCCATGGCCTCAGGCGTGTGTTCTGGCCGAACGGTGTCGATTCTCCCCACGCGGAACCCCATCGTCATCGTTTCGACGAGGTCATTCCATATCGCATGGAGGTCGTCGTCGGTAAGATCTTTACCTTGCAGCTCAGGGTTAAGCCCTAACCTGAATAGTGTTTCGGCGCGGTAAATATTTCCGACGCCTGCGAAGATGTGCTGATCCATCAGCAAGGTACTAATCGGTTTCGACGACCGTTTGATTCGTTGATAGCTGCGGCTGGGATCGGCATGTGGGTCGAGTGGGTCAGCCCCGAGTTTCCCGATAGCGGTGTCTTTTTCTTCATCGGTGATGAGCCGGCACCACTGTGGACCGCGTAAATCAGCTGCCCATGTGTCGGATGCTATTCGTAAACGAACCTGGCCTCGTGGTTCCGCGAGGTCTGAAATACGAAGGCTTCCAATGAGACCTAAGTGAATATAAACGATATGTGCTGCTTGGTTAGCCTCGAAGTCAATGAACAAGTGTTTTCCGTGCGCTTCGGCGTGCTTGAGCACGGTGTGGTTGAGCTGCTCAGCCTCTGTTGCGAATCGCCCCTGTGGCGAGCTAACAACAGTTTCTTGTCCGGCGAATTCGCGGTTCAGTGATGAAGCGAGCCGATGAATGACGTGGCCTTCGGGCATTCCTTAACTTCTTTCAGAGGGGTAACTGCACACGTTGTAATTGGGCACTATAGTGCGTTATTGAAAATAATTTATATTTAGTAATGTGTCTTTACTGGTAACAGCAATCGCAACCTCGATCGCATAAGCCCTGATTGGTCTCCTTTTTCTATGACACAGCGGAGTGTACAAGACTTCATTACACTCGATGACGGTCCATTAATGAGAAAGGGCGATATTTAATGACTGCAGCATCACAAACAGTGAAGGGCGTTATCTCCCGGGCAAAAAAGGAGCCCGTTGAGCTAACAGACATCGTTATTCCGGAACCAGGCGATAACGACGTTATTGTATCCGTTAAAACCTGCGGGGTTTGCCACACGGACTTGGCGTACCGCGATGGCGGCATCAACGACGACTATCCATTTTTACTCGGGCATGAGGCGACCGCCGTCGTCGAGCAGATTGGTTCACGAGTCACTCATGTGGCCGAGGGGGACACGGTCGTTTTGAACTGGCGTGCAGTGTGTGGCGAGTGTCGCGCGTGTAAACGCGGGGAGCCACACTTGTGCTTCAACACGTTCAATGCGTCGAAGCCCATGACACTGACCGACGGAACTGAGCTGACACCAGCGCTGGGAATCGGCGCTTTTGCCGAAAAGACCCTGGTCCATGAGAAGCAGTGCACGAAGGTTGATCCCGACGTTGACCCTGCCGCCGCAGGCCTGTTGGGATGCGGCGTCATGGCAGGACTCGGGGCAGCCGTTAATACGGGGCAGGTCAAGCGTGGTGAATCCGTCGCAGTGATCGGCGCTGGCGGTGTTGGCATGGCCGCTGTTGCTGGTGCAGCCTTAGCCGGCGCGACGAAGGTCATCGTTATCGACGTCTCCGATGACAAATTAGAAAAAGCCAAGGAGTTCGGTGCGACGCACACGATCAACCCCAAGTCGTTAGCGTCTGATGGCGACGACGAGGATGCCTCTCCCGAGGAGCAACCAGTTGTCAAGGCGGTCAAGGACCTTACGGATGGCTTCGGTGTCGATGTAGCCATCGACGCTGTCGGCGTTCCGCAGACCTTTACTCAGGCGTTCTACATGCGTGATCTCGCTGGCCGCGTCGTTCTCGTTGGTGTTCCAACCCCGACCATGAAACTCGAGCTACCTTTCCTGGACGTCTTCTCCCACGGCGGAGCCATCAAGCCATCCTGGTACGGAGATTGCCTACCAGAACGCGATTTCCCCATGTACGTATCTCTCTTCCAACAAGGGAAATTCCCCTTGGATAAGTTTGTCAGCGAGCGCGTCGGCATCGATGAGGTCGAGGACGCTTTCGAGACCATGAAGAAGGGCAATGTTTTGCGCTCTGTGGTGGTGGTATAACGATGGATTCCTGGAAACTGACAACTGAAGGCCAGAGCGAATCGGGCCTAAAAATTAGCCGGGTCGTCACGCACGGTGTATTCGCACTCGACGGCGGCGAGTGGGAAGTCGATAACAACATTTGGGTCATCGGCGACGATTCTGAATGCATCATTATCGACGCTGCCCACACGGCCGATCCGATCATCGACGCCGCCGCAGGTCGCACGGTGAAAGGCATTGTGTGCACCCACGCGCACAACGATCACATCACGGTCGCGCCAGAGTTGGCAGAAAAACTGGACACGCGGATCTTCGTCCATCCCGGTGACCAGATGTTGTGGGAGCAAACGCATCCCGGAGTCGCTCACGAGGACCTCGACGATGGGGAACAGTTCAGCATCGCCGACACAGCGATGTCGGTCATTAACACTCCGGGCCATTCACCGGGGTCGTGCTGCCTGTACCTTCCCGAGGCGCATGTCCTTCTTTCCGGCGACACCTTATTCGCCGGTGGGCCCGGCGCGACGGGACGATCGTTTTCATCATTCCCGACGATTATCGATTCGTTGAGGACACGTATCTTGACGCTGCCTGAGCGGACGGAAGTGTACACGGGGCACGGTGATGCCACGTCGATCGGTGAAGAAGCACCTCATCTCGAGGAGTGGATTGAACGAGGGTACTAGTGGGGGATGTGCTGCCGCGTGACACATTGATCAGATGCCGTCACGCGGCATTTTCGTATCGCAGCACTGGTGGTATGAATATATGAAAAATGCCGACATCGAAGGTGATGCCGGCATTCTGAAGCCTGATCGCGGTGGAGCTCTAAGCGCTAGCTCACTGCAGCACTGGTGATCTTGACTTCCTCATTGGGTGCGGTATTGCCGCTTTCATCCTGAGGCTTAGCGCCCTTGTCAGCAATACCATCGATGGTTTTCAGACCGTCGTCAGAAATCGAACCGAACACGTTGTACTTGGGGGGAAGTGGCGAGTCCTTATAAACGAGGAAGAACTGAGATCCGTTGGTGTCCTCACCGGAGTTCGCCATCGCGAGAGTTCCGCGCTTGTAGTTAAAGGTCCCCTCTTTGTCGCTGTCGGACACAGAGTTTGAGGGGTATTCATCCTTGAACGTGAAACCGGGGCCGCCCTTGCCCGTGCCTGAGGGGTCACCGCACTGAAGGACAAAAATGCCTTCTGTGGTGAGACGATGGCACACTGTGTCGTTGTAGAAACCTTGTTTAGCGAGAGACTCAATCGCATTGACCGTACACGGGGACTTGGAACGATCCATGGTGACCGGAATATCGCCCTGGTTCGTGTGCAAAGTGACGTTCACCGTTCCCTTTGCCGGCACATTGTCACTCTTAGGGAGATCGGCCTGTTTTGAATCAGGCTGGTCCGCCTTGGTGTAGTCACAGGTTACCGAATCGCCATAGTCCGCTTTTACGGCTGGAAGATCCTGATTTTTTTGCTGCTCAGTCGTGGTCGTATCAGCCGATGCCGCCGTGTTGTCGTGGTCGTCACCGCCAGACGTTGCTGCCCAATAAATCCCGCCAGCTACTGCAACGAGAATGACGACAGTAGCGACGACGACTCCGAGGGGCCGTGCTTTCTCCACACGGTTACGCTTTTTCAGCTCTTTCTCTAGCGCTGAGAAGGCTTCCTCGCGCCTTTCTTTGTTGGTGCTCACAAACAATCACTTTCTATCAGTCTTGTGAATGACGGTTGGGGCTGCAGAACCATAGTTGCACGTGATAATAATTGCACGTGATAGGCGGCGACTAGTTTCCCGCTCCGACATCCTACTATGCCTACCATGGTCTTATGACTAACGACGTGACTATCACTATGACCACAGTCGGAGCCTTAAGCACGAATTGCTACATATGCACGCGTGGCAACGAAGCCATTGTTATTGATCCAGGACACGGAGCCCATGTACCCGTTTTATCGTATATGGAGGACCACGGCCTCACCGTGACTGGAGTGTATTTGACGCACGGGCATCTGGATCACAGCCGAGATGCGGGAATTATCGCCAACCGTTTTTCAGTTCCAGTTTGGCTCCACGAGGCCGATGTATTCATGCTCGAAGACAGTGATGGCGCCTTCCGGGACATTGATCGCATTCTTGACCACGACCACATGGAACAGCCTGAACGTGTAGAGCATTACGACATTTCGTGGATGGATGGCACCGTCACCGACCCGCACAGTGGCACCTATCCCGAAGTCTCTATTGGCGGGCAGACTACCCTCGAGACAGCCGTCGGCACGTTCACAGTCGTTGGGGCACCTGGGCATTCCCCTGGATCGACCATGCTTTTCCTGGGGGAGACGTGTTTCGGAGGCGACGTCCTCTTCCGCGGTGGCATTGGCCGGACGGATTTGCCCGGCTCCAACCCGCATTCCATGAAATCGACGCTGGCCGACGTCGTTAAGAAACTTCCACAAGAGACCGTGATTCTCCCTGGACATGGACCAAGCACCTCCATCGAGGAGGAGCTTCAGCAGAATCCATTTCTCCGCGGCCTGTAGCAAGCGTCACTTCGTTGAGGGGCGGTTACAGCACGCGGGGTCGCCGTCGGTCGGCCAGCTGATCGCCCCCATTCGCTATAGTGTGAATCCGTGAGTACATCCTCGAAGCCACGTAAATTCACTGCTCCCAAAGGCGTTCCTGATTATGTTCCGCCGAATTCTCACGAGTTCAACGCTGTTCGCTCGACTTTCCATCATTGCGCGACGGTAGCTGGATATGAGCCGGTTGAGCTTCCGATCTTCGAGGACACTTCACTTTTTGCCCGGGGAGTTGGGGAGTCCAGCGACGTCGTCACAAAAGAGATGTACACCTTCGAAGACCGAGGCGGACGTTCGATGACGCTCCGGCCCGAAGGCACAGCTGGAGTGATGCGGGCAGTCATTGAGCACGGACTTGATCGTGGTCAGCTCCCCGCAAAGCTGGTGTATGCAGGCCCGTGCTTCCGCTATGAGCGGCCACAAGCCGGCCGGTATCGTCAGTTCCAGCAAGTCGGTGTTGAGGCGATTGGTGTTGATGATCCCGCCCTCGATGCCGAGGTCATTGCGCTTGCGTATCGGTGCTTTACATCGTTGGGGCTGACGGGATTCCGGCTGGAGTTGACGTCATTGGGGGATTCCACTTGCCGGCCTGCATACCGGGAGAAACTCCAGGCCTTCCTGACGTCGCTACCTCTGGATGAAGAGACACAGCACCGTGCGCAGATTAATCCGCTCCGGGTTTTGGATGACAAGCGTCCAGAAGTCAAGGAAATGACGGCCGACGCCCCGCTCATGCTTGACTATCTTTCCGACGAGACTCGCGCGCATTTCGAGACGGTCACCGGAATTTTGGATGACCTGTCGGTTCCGTACACGATCAATCCGCGCATGGTGCGTGGCCTGGACTATTACACGAAGACATGCTTCGAATTTGTCCACGATGACCTCGGTGCCCAGTCTGGTATCGGCGGGGGAGGCCGGTACGACGGTCTGATGGCTGAACTCGGTGGCCGTGACCTCTCTGGTGTGGGCTTCGGACTCGGCGTGGAGCGCGCACTTCTCGCGTTGGAAACCGAGAAGAAGACGGTGACCGACGGGAGCCGAGTAGACGTGTACGGGGTGGCCATGGGGGAGGAGGCGCACCGACGCATGCCCGTCATCATTAATGACCTCCGTCAATCCGGAGTGCGCGCGGACATGTCGTATGGCCATCGTGGGCTCAAAGGCTCGATGAAAGCCGCCGACCGCGCAGGTGCGCGTTTCGCCCTGGTTATTGGGGAAGACGAGCTGGCCAAATCCATCGTGCAGGTCAAGGACCTACACGAAGGGGAACAAACTGCCATCCCCCTTGATCAGGTCGTCCAGGAAGTTCGTGGCCGGTTATCGGCGTAGATAGTGGTACATACCCCCAGGGTTCATGATCGAATCCGGGTCAACTGCCTGCTTGATAGCAAGGTGTAAGTTTTGTGCTCCCTCATCTAATTCATGGGGGAGCCACTTGCTTTTAAGATCCCCGACGCCATGTTCACCCGTAATCGTGCCTCCGAGGGATAACCCGAGGTGGATAATCTGCTCAAACGCATCTTGGGCACGAGCGCAGGATTCCTGGTCATCGGCGTCGAAGAATAAGGCCGGGTGCGTATTTCCGTCGCCAGCATGTGCAATGGCCGCGATGACGACCCCGGTGTTTTTCCGAATCTCGGCCAAACCATCGAAGAAATCCGCCATGGAGGAGCGAGGAATACATATATCCTCAATCAGTTGTCCGCCGCCGTGATTACGCTGGTACAGCTCGTTGGCCGGATGAACCATTCGTCGAGCAGCAACAAGAGCATCGTTGTCTGCGGGGTTATCCGAAAACGCAATGTCGATGGCATTGTGTTTGTCCGCAATCGTTGTGAATTCTTCGGTGTCTTCCTTCGCCGTCGTCGAATCAGACTGCATGATCAGCATGGCACCGACATTTTCGTCGAGACCGAAATCCCCGAGCTCGTTGAGCATAGAAATGGTGAGACCGTCGAGCATCTCAAACATGGACGGTCGGTACCCAGCCCCCATGTAGGCGGCAACCGTTTCTGCAGCGTCTCGTTCCGAGGGGAATGTGGCCACTGCAGTCAAGGGGGTAGGCGGTAGGGGGATCAGTCGAAGGGTGGCCTCGACGATGACCCCTAGGGTTCCTTCTGAACCGACGAAAAGCTGAGCGAGCTCCAGGCCGGCAACGCCTTTCGCAGTTTTGTGGCCGACTCGAGTCAAAGTTCCATCTGGAAGGACAACTTTGAGTTCACGCACAAAATCTCGTGTGACTCCGTATTTGACGCAGCACATTCCACCGGCGTTGGTCGCAATATTTCCGCCGATGGTGGACATTCCCACCGATCCCGGATCGGGTGGATACAGTAGCCCATGCGGCCGGAGCGCATCTTTAAGGTCCTGGTTAACAATGCCGGGCTCTACCGTGACCGTCTGGTTGAGTTCACTAATTTCGAGGATGCGATCCATCGACTTCACTGAGAGCAGAATGCAGTTTTCTTTAGCATTAGCTCCACCAGTTAAGCCGGTTCGGGCTCCTTGAGGCACGACGGGGATGCCGTGTTCGTATGCGAATCGGACGACAGCTTGGACGTCGGCGATGCTCCTGGCTCTCACAAGGGCCAAGGCGCGGCCACTCGTCGGTTGGGGAGCCTCGTCGTGGGAATGCGCAGCGATAACATCGTCGTCAAAGGTAATCGTGCCGTCAAAATCGTCGACGAGGATGGCGAGCTCGCGAGCCAACCTATCGCGATCTGATTCTGGTGAATCTGAGTCAGCCGACGAGTGCGGGGTCGGGACACGGACGGGCATAGTGAACTCCTAAGGATTACTAAATCTGTATTCGACGGTGGTCGACGGTATAAAAGCAGCCACCGTGTTATTCGTTAAACGATTGTTTACACGCGCTCATCGTGCCGTTCTTATACCCCTTGAGGAAAGAACTTTTACGCTCTTCCGATGATCCGTGTGTCCATTGATCCGGGTTGACGGACTGGCCTGATTGTTTCTGGATGGCGTCGTCGCCAATGGCTTGGGCCGTAGTCACTGCTTGCTGGACTTGGTCATCGCTGAGTGGTTCAAGGATCGCGTCATCGCCTTGAGCAGCATGGTTCGCCCATATTCCGGCGTAGCAATCTGCCTGAAGCTCCATCTTGACAGCGTTGGAGTCTTCCCCGGGGTTGTTGTAGTCGCTCAATCCCAGCGTGCCCTGAAGGTTTTGGATATGGTGCCCAAATTCATGGGCAACGACGTACTCCTGTGCGAAGGGGCCATTGGAGCCGCCCATGTCTTTCAGCTGTTGGAAGAATGACGTATCGAAATAGGCTGTGGAGTCTGACGGGCAGTAGAACGGGCCGGTTGAGGAGCTAGCCTGCCCGCACCCCGTCGAGGTTGACCCAGAAAAAAGGGTTAAGCCCGGCTTGGTGTAGTCGATATTTGCCTGTTCGGGCAAAATCCTGCTCCACACTCTATCCAGGGAAATGCCTGTGTATTCGACGCGGCAGTGATCATATTTGTTCGCGTCAGCACCAGATTTACATTCCTCGCGGTTCGCTTGGTCGTGTCCACCCCCGCCACTGCTATTAATGAGATCAGCCGGATTTCCACCAAGTAGGAGGTATAAGCCGACTATAACGATGGAGCCTATGCCACCACCTGCAGCGATCCGTCCACCACCGTGGGAAGCGCGCGAGCCCGAGGCCTGAAAATCATTCTTAAACGTCACATCTCATATTCTGCCAAATGCTGCGCAGAAGTAGAGAGCCGGACGCCAAATAGGATTGGGTATCGGGTAGAGTGAGGGGCCGAGTGTGCCAACAACCGTTTATAGGTGGTATCGCTTCACTCCAGTGATAGATCTCTCACGATATTTTGGAAGGACTGCCCTGTGCATCGCACACACCTTGCCGGTGAACTTCGTTCTCACCATGTAGGCCAGACCGTGACATTGAGTGGCTGGGTCGCTCGCCGTCGTGATCACGGTGGCGTGATTTTCATTGACTTACGCGATCGATCGGGTCTGGCGCAGGTTGTTTTTCGCGATTCTGATGTTGCTGCACAGGCGCACCACCTTCGCAGCGAGTACTGCATCCGGGTGACGGGTGTAGTCGACGCTCGTCCCGAGGGATCCGAGAATCCTAACCTGGATTCGGGCGCCATCGAGTTGAACGTCAATGAGCTGACCATTCTGAACTCGTCGGAGGCTTTGCCTTTCCAGATTGACGATCAGTCATCGTCCGGGGAAGTCGGTGAGGAAACTCGCCTCAAATACCGCTACCTGGATCTTCGACGGAAGACTCAGCATGATGCCTTGGTTCTCCGTTCAAATGTCAACCAGGCTGCGCGGTCAGTGCTCCTGAAGCACGACTTCCACGAAATCGAAACCCCCACGTTGACGCGGTCGACGCCGGAGGGTGCTCGTGACTTCCTCGTTCCTGCTCGTTTACGTCCGGGCTCGTTCTATGCTCTCCCGCAGTCTCCTCAGCTCTTTAAGCAGTTGCTGATGGTTGGCGGCATGGAACGGTATTTCCAGATCGCTCGCTGCTACCGCGACGAAGATTTCCGCGCTGATCGGCAGCCCGAGTTCACGCAGCTCGACGTCGAGATGAGCTTCGTCGACCAGGACGACGTCATTAGCGTCGCCGAGGAAATCCTCACCGCCATTTGGAAAGAGATCGGATACGACATTCCGACGCCGATCCCGCGCATGACCTACGCCGACGCCATGAAGTACTACGGGTCGGATAAGCCTGACCTCCGGTTCGACATCAAGATTGTGGAGTGCACGGAGTTCTTTGCGAACACCACATTCCGTGTCTTCCAGAACCCCTACGTTGGTGCAATTGTCATGGAGGGCGGAGCCTCCCAGCCGCGACGTCAGCTGGACGCCTGGCAGGACTGGGCAAAGCAGCGTGGCGCTAAGGGCTTGGCTTATATTCTCGTTGGCGACGACGGCCAGCTCTCCGGGCCCGTCGCAAAGAACATTACCGACGCTGAACGCGAAGGCATCGCTGACCATGTCGGAGCCAAGCCTGGCGACTGCATTTTCTTTGCGGCCGGCGATGCTAAATCATCTCGCGCGTTGTTGGGCGCAGCCCGCGGTGAAGTGGCCCGGAAGCTGGGCCTTATCAAGGAAGGCGATTGGGCATTTACTTGGGTTGTTGATGCTCCGCTCTTTGAGCCGGCTGCCGACGCGACGGCAGAAGGTGACGTGGCCTTAGGACACTCCGCATGGACCGCCGTCCACCACGCCTTCACGTCCCCGAAGCCAGAGTGCATGGACTCCTTTGATAAAGATCCTGGGTCTGCACTGTCCTACGCGTACGACATCGTGTGTAACGGAAACGAGATCGGTGGCGGCTCAATCCGTATTCACCGCTCGGACGTGCAGCAGCGTGTGTTCAATGTCATGGGTATTTCGGACGAAGAAGCACAGGAGAAGTTCGGATTCCTCCTTGAGGCAATGAAGTTCGGTGCACCGCCGCACGGTGGTATCGCCTTCGGATGGGATCGCATCGTCTCCCTCTTGGGTGGCTTTGAGTCCATTCGCGATGTCATTGCATTCCCGAAGTCCGGTGGTGGCGTCGATCCTCTCACTGATGCACCAGCGCCCATCACTCCTGAGCAGCGCAAAGAATCAGGCATCGACGCTAAACCGAAGAAGAAAGAAACGAAGAACTGATTTTCCATGCGAACAGCGTTTCGGCGGGTTTACTGTACGTGATGGAACGGGAATGTCCCGGCGTAGACAAGGAGTAGTGGCACACAGTGCTATCCACTGATGCGGTCATGAGCGCAGCCTCTGACTTATTGGGTAACAGGCTCGGCGGCCAACCCCACCTGTCCGATCCAGAGGATCTAGGAGGGTCAGGGTCTGCGTTAGTCTTGCGTGCGCGCGTCGCCACTAACCCGTTCTTGCATGAACGAACAGTGATTATTAAGCAACTGCCGCCAGAGTCGCTGAGCGGCCCTGATCCAGCACTCGTTCGTGAGATCGTCGCCTATCAATTCACCAATTCGCTGGCGAACGAATCTCGTCCAGGTCCGGTCATGTTGGCCTACGACCTGGACAAGCGATTGATGGTCACCACAGACGCTGGATCCGTCGACAATCTAATCGACGTATGGAACACCAGCTCTGACGACGATAAAGCGAAGTTAGTGAGGCGGCTCGGCACATCGTTGGGACGCATGCATCGTGCAACCGCTGGAGCCGAAGATGATTTCGCCACTCTCCTTCGTCGCATGATGTCTCGAGCAAAAGCCGGTCGTGAATTAGTCGTCGCACGTGGACGCGTCCTTACTGACGCCATTGACTACGGGTTAAGCATGGTGGGGAAGCTCGGCGTTGATGTTCCGGCAGAGGTGTCAGACTTTGCTGCCGATTCATCACGACGGTTGGCGTCGGGGCAGCACAGGGCCTTTACTCCCTTCGACCTCTCACCCGACAACATTCTGTGTGGGAACCACAGGATCACGTATCTCGACTTTGAGTGGGCCGGATTCCGCGATGTCACCTTCGACGTTGCGTGTGTGATCGCCGGCTTCCCTCAATACGCCGAGGGCACTGCTCTTAACGGAGAACTTAGCCGCAAGTTTGTTGATGCGTGGCGTCACGAAGTGAGCGGAATGTGGCCCAATGTCCTCAACGATGAACGCTTGAGGGCGCGAATAGTCACCGCCCTGGTGGGGTGGTCGCTTCTGTCACTAGCCATCTTGGAAGCTGGAGGGCTCACGGCGCTGATCGATAAGGTGCGGCTCACCAGTGACAGCGGCGAAGACAACACATCTGCCGGTGGAACCGTCGGTACGAAGGACTCTGAGGGCTCGGATCTGGACCGGTCCATTGACTTTAGGGGACAGCATATCCTCCACGGTCGTGCGCGAACGCGAGATCAACTGGTCATTCGCCGCGACATTATTCAGACGTTCGAGGCTCTCGGAGCTTTAGCCGAGCGCGGCCAGGATCCCAGATTCCCCGCAGTCTCAGCGTTTAGCCGAGAGGTCTGCACGGCAGTGAGAAATTTGGAGCGCTCCGGCTCGTAACTTATGAGGAACCCCATATATGACGGATGATGACACGAACTCGGGTCAGTCCGGATTGTTCGGCAACCCGCTCGACACCTCTTCTTCAACGGATTCGTCGGCGGATTATTTTCATCCCGGGTCGTCGGCGCCTCTAGCAGTGCGTATGCGGCCACGTAACTTGGATGAGGTCGTCGGCCAAGAGCACGTTCTCGGGGAGGGTTCGCCATTACGCCGTCTCGTTGAGGGGGCGGGAGATTCGTCGGTGATCCTTTTTGGCCCTCCGGGGACCGGTAAAACGACGATCGCGTCCCTTGTTTCCTCGACGACGGGACGTCGCTTCCGGGTGCTCTCCGCCCTGAGTTCTGGGGTCAAAGAGATTCGGAGCGTCCTCAAGGAGGCACGTCAAGCCCTTATCGACGGTGTTCAGACCGTCCTTTTTATCGACGAGGTCCATAGGTTCTCGAAAACCCAGCAGGATGCGCTTCTCGCGGCCGTCGAAAACCGAACAGTGCTGCTTGTTGCTGCGACAACTGAGAACCCCAACTTCGCCGTCGTCGGGCCACTGCTCTCACGGTCATTGCTAGTTCAGTTGGAGCCTTTGGATGACGAGGCTATACGTACGGTCATTAACCGCTCTGTCTCATCACAGCGGGGGCTCGCTGGAAGAATTCGTATCGACGACGACGCTGTGAACTCGATTGTCGCGATGGCAGGGGGCGACGCTCGACGGGCGCTGACCTATCTGGAGGCGTCAGCACAGTCACTGGACGATGGCGAAACCATCACGCCGGAAATCGTCGCCAATAATGTTGATCGCGCGCTGGTGAAATACGATCGTGACGGTGACCAACACTATGACGTGATTAGTGCCTTCATTAAATCAATTCGTGGATCTGACGTTGATGCTGCTTTGCACTATCTGGCGCGGATGGTGGAAGCGGGGGAGGACCCACGGTTTATAGCGCGCCGGCTCGTCATTCTTGCGAGTGAAGATATCGGGATGGCGGATCCCAGTGCCCTCCAGACTGCCGTCGCGGCGATGCACGCGGTATCAATGATCGGCATGCCTGAAGCGCGTATCACGCTTGCCCAAGCGACCATCCACCTTGCTACCGCTGCGAAATCAAATGCGGTGATTGTGGCCATTGACTCAGCGATCAAGGATGTGAGGAAGGGGAAGGCTGGAGCTATCCCCCGACACTTACGTGATGGCCATTATGAAGGTGCGAAGCGTATTGGTAGCGCTGTTGGATACGTGTACCCGCATGATGATCCCCGTGGCGTGGTCACACAGCAATATCCGCCGGATGAGGTGGTAGACCAGCACTATTACGTGCCTACTGCACATGGCGAAGAGCGAGCCCTTCAATCGCGTCTCGAGGCCATCGAAAAAATTGTGAGAGGAAAGAATTCGTAACTGTTGAATTTTTCGACGCCTGAAAAATTCATTTACTGTTCTTTTTCCATACTCTGCAGAATGCTTTGCTGGGGCCTATAGTGGTCACTACGTACTTCTAACGATTGATGGCCATTGCGAAGGCATGGTCATCGAGGAGTTGACCACAGCATGGCGGAATTTATTTCTGCGCGGTGGCAAGACATTCTTTTCCGGTGCTACCAACATGGAAGTCTCGTTATCCAGTCGCTGATTATCGCTTCCATTATCGCTTTAATTTTGGCAGTTATTGTCACGTCTTTCCGCACACTAGCGCCTATTGCCAATGCTATTTCTGCTATCGGGCTCACAATTCCATCATTCGCTCTTTTGGGAATGCTAATTCCAATAGTTGGAATTGGGACTCTACCGTCTATCGTCGTCGTGTGTTTTTATGCCACGTTACCGATTCTTCGAAATGCGGTGGTCGGTTTAGATGGAGTTAGTCCGACTTTAGTTGAAGCTGCCCGCGGGCAAGGTATGAGCTCATTTGGAATTTTAACCAAAGTAAAGTTACCTATCGCCTGGCCAGTTATCATGACCGGCATTCGTGTATCGGCTCAAATGTCCATGGGGGTGGCCGCTATTGCTGCCTATGCACTAGGGCCTGGTCTTGGTGGCTATATCTACACCGGATTGAGCCAAATTGGCGGCGCGAACGCTGTGAACTACGCGGTAGTCGGAACAGTCGGCGTTGTTATCGTCGCACTCATTGTTGATTTTGCGCTTATTGGATTCGGCCGGCTCACCATCCCGCAAGGCTTGAGAAGGTAAAAATGTCATCATTAAATACCCATCATCACCGGACCCAGGACTCGGGACACGCGAGACAAGGATCAAACCCTGTCGGCGAAACTTCAGGCCGATCAGGCGTCGATATTGTGCTCGACGGCGTACAGAAAAAATTTCCGGGCCAAGAGACGCCGGCTGTCACGCATTTAGATCTCACGATTAATGCCGGTAACACCGTCATGTTCGTCGGGCCGTCGGGTTGTGGGAAAACCACTTCTCTCAAAATGATTAACCGGCTTATTGAACCGACGTCGGGGCATATTTTTATCGACGGTGATGATGTGACCAAGAAAAATGCCACGGAGCTTCGACGGAAGATTGGTTACGTTATTCAGGGCGGAAGTCTTCTCCCACACCTCACAGTGGGGGATAATGTCGGGCTTGTTCCTGGACTTTTGAAGTGGAAAAAGAGCGATATCAGCGCTCGAACGGACGAGCTTTTAGACATGGTTGGCCTCGACCCATCGGTGTATCGGGACCGTTACCCGCGTGAACTCTCTGGTGGTCAGCAACAACGTGTGGGCGTTGCTCGTGGTCTCGCCGCTGATCCTCCGGTTATTCTGATGGACGAGCCTTTTGGGGCCGTGGATCCCATCACGCGAAACCACCTCCAAGATGAACTTCTTTCTATCCAAGAAGATCTACACAAAACCATCATTTGCGTGTCTCACGACATTGATGAAGCAATCAAACTAGGCGACAAAATCGTCATCTTTAACGTTGGTGGGGTTGTTGAGCAATATGACACGCCCCAAAATATTTTGGCATCCCCGGCTAATGATTTTGTTGCTGATTTCGTGGGATCAGGATCTCGTTTGAAGCAGTTAGCGCTTCTTAGGGTATCGGATATGCAACTTGACCAGCCGCCAATATGCCACATAGGTGATCGAGTCGATGAGGTTACCGAACGGGTAACGCGCGCTGGAGAGGATTCTGTCGTCATTCTCGACGAGCGAGAAAGGCCTAAAGATTGGGTTTATCTCGATGGTATTTCACGGTTTGACTACGTTCCGACGCCGACGGTGAAACTTCAAACCGTCGTGGACCTCCGATCTACGCTCAACAATGCCTTAGATTCCATGCTGTCCTCAAGCCATGGGGGTGCGATGGTGACAGATCGCGATCGATACGTCGGCACTATTAACTACGACAAAGTTAATCAGTATGTCCACCAGCAAACACGACCGGATCACGAAGCAAAACCCATCCTCTGGAACGCGGGCACGGAACGTGATGTCGATGTCTAAAGTGACGGACCAACAAGACTTGTCCACGGCACGGAGCCGTCAACCAGAGCAATCGCACAATACCCATCGCGCGCCACGTCGTGGGCTCTCCAGCAAGATGCGCAATTTGCAGATGACTAAGGAGGATAAGCTCCTTGTCTTTGGGACACCCATCCTTATCCTCGTGGTGTTCGGGGCCTGGTTCATATGGCGGACGACCACAACGCTGACGGATGTGGAAATGCGTCAATTGGCGTGGTCAGTGATTGGCCGTCGAACTCTGGAGCATCTCCGCATTGTCGTGATCTCAGCGATTATCGTGCTCGCCGTGGGCCTGCCTCTGGGGATCGTGCTCACACGACAACGCATGAAGTTTTTAGTCCCCATCGTCACCGGAATCGGTAATGCGGGACAATCGGCACCTGTTATCGGTGTGATCGTGCTCCTGGCGATGTGGTTGGGCTTCGGCACTCCGGTCGCTATCTTGTCTCTATCTGTGTATGCATTTCTCCCCGTATTGGCGAATACCATCGCCGGACTCCAGGGCGTGGACAAAGAACTTATTGAAAGCGCTCGGGGTATGGGAATGACGCCGTGGCAAATACTGTGGCGCATCGAAATTCCTCTGGCGTCCTCTGTCATTCTTAATGGTGTTCGCACTGCATTGGTCTTATTAGTAGGCGTCGGGGCCTTCGCCACCTTTATTGATGCTGGTGGGCTCGGTGCTCTGATTCAATCCGGAATCGTCTTATTCCGTTACCGCGTCTTGGTTTCTGGAGCAATACTCGTCGCACTGTTGGCATTGTTTGTGGATTGGATCGGCCGAATAGTCGAGATAGCAGTAACCCCGAAGGGAATATCATGAGATTCGGCCCAAAGTACCGCTTAAATAACGTCGGTATTCATCCATCCAGTACAAGAACCCCGAACGGCGGAGTAAAACTCGTAAAAGGTGAGCGCGTTACTCACTCGGTGCAGAGGGCCGCGTACACGATCGTTGCTTCCGTGTTATCGGTGTTCTTAATCGGTTCGCTAACTGCGTGCGGATTGGGCACGTCGGGAGGTTTTACTCACAATGGTGAGTTAGCGGGTCCCGTCGAGGGGAAGTCTGTTGATGGAGCCCATGTTGCCGTGGGATCCAAAAACTTCACTGAGCAAATTGTATTGGGGAAAATTGCGGTCACACTTCTTAAATCTGCGGGTGCGCATGTTGATGATCTGACCAATATTCCCGGATCAAATAGTGCTCGATCTGCAATGCTTCGCGGGAATATTGACATGCAGTGGGAATACACGGGCACAGGATGGATCTCGTATCTCGGTCATGATGATCCTATTGAGGATAGTCACCAGCAGTATATCGCCGTTCGTGATGCTGATAGAAAGAACGGCTTAACTTGGTTACCGCCAGCTCCTATGAACAATACGTATGGGTTAGCAATACGGCAGGGGAAAGCTAAGCAGCTCAATATCACGAAGATTTCTCAGCTGAAGGATCTTCCGCTGAATGAGCGAACGTTCTGCCTCGAGGCGGAATTTGCCAATCGTAATGATGGTTTCCAGCCGATGCTCGCGAAGTACGGAATTCCGCCAGTGCCTTCGTCCAACATTTCGTTAATGGATACGGGTGCTATTTATTCCGCAACTGATCGGGGAGGATGCAATTTTGGTGAAGTCTTCACAACGGATGGTCGTATTAAAGCGCTGAACTTGCGAACTCTGGAAGACGACCAGCATTTCTTCCCCAAGTACAACGTCGCTCCCGTGTTCCGGACTGACCTCATCAAGAAGTATCCGCAGTTAGAACCTCTCTTTGAACCGGTGGCACAAAAACTGACCAATGACGTTCTTCAAGATCTCAACGCGAAAGTCGACGTCGATGGCGATGAACCCTCCGAGGTAGCGTGGGATTGGCTCCGCGAGGAGGGCTTCGTGAAGTAGACCAAGCGCAGCTTTCCAAACATCCGGCGGGCATTCCGGCTCAGAGATCCGTCGGTTAACGCACTTGGTCTATTCCGTTCTGTATAGTCCGAAGCCCGTTGTCCTTAGTACTGCGGCACGCTGTACTCTGTTGGCTAGACGGTACAGTGTTTACCGACCATTTTGTTAACGTCAGCTCCGCACCTGTCGGACTACAGTCATCCGAGGATGTTAACCATCAGGCGCTCATGCGCTGCGTGGCTTCGCCCTCTGGGGGACGTACGCCGGCCGATAGACTGTGGGGCTTCACCATGTATAAAGCGAGGTTCGTTCGTGTACACACACGAGATCAGGGAACGGTTCACGGAACACTTTGTTAAAGCTGGGCACACGTCCGTCCCCAGCGCGTCGCTGATCCTGGACGATCCGAACCTGCTCTTTGTTAACGCGGGAATGGTTCCCTTCAAGCCGTACTTCTTGGGTCAACAAACCCCTCCGTTTAATACGGCTACCTCCATCCAGAAATGTGTGCGCACACTGGATATCGACGAAGTCGGTATCACGACGCGTCACAACACGTTTTTCCAGATGGCGGGCAATTTCTCCTTCGGCAATTACTTCAAGGAAGGCGCAATTACCCACGCCTGGGAGCTGCTCACCAGTTCAATTGACGACGGGGGATTCGGCCTTGATCCTGATCGGTTGTGGGTCACTATCTATCAGGATGACGACGAAGCCGGCGACATTTGGCACGACAAGATAGGTATTCCGCGTGAGCGCATCCAGCGCCTGGGTATGGCGGATAACTATTGGTCGATGGGAATCCCCGGACCATGCGGCCCCAGCTCCGAAATTTATTACGACCGCGGACCGGAATACGGTAAAGAAGGCGGCCCTGTTGTCGATGACACTCGCTACATCGAAATCTGGAACCTCGTGTTCATGGAAAAAGAGCGCGGCGAGGGGACCGGCAAAGAGAATTTCGAAATTCTTGGGCCGCTCCCGAAGAAGAACATTGATACCGGTTTAGGTATCGAGCGAGTCGCCTGCATCCTGCAGGGCGTTGATAACGTCTACGAGACTGACCTTCTCCGCCCAGTTATCGACGTTGCCGAAGAACTGACGGGAGCTCGCTACGGCGCACGTCACGCTGATGATGTCCGATTCCGAGTTATCGCCGATCACTGCCGTACCGCATTGATGCTCATTCTCGACGGAGTTGCCCCCAGTAACGAGGGACGCGGCTACATTTTGCGACGCCTCCTGCGGCGAATCGTTCGGTCCGCTCGTCTTTTGGGCGCGACGCACGAAACCATGGAGCGGTTTATGGAAACCGTCCGTCGCACCATGACCCCGTCGTACCCTGAGATCGAAGACAACTGGGAGCGCATCCGGTCAACCGCTGTAGCCGAGGAACGCGCATTCTTGGCGACGCTGGAATCCGGCGAAAAGCTCTTCACGACCATCGCCCAGGACCTCAAAGCCCGCGGTGAAACTGTTTTCCCCGGTTCCGACGCCTTTATCCTGCACGATACGCACGGTTTCCCCGTCGATCTGACTGCAGAAATGGCTAATGAACAAGGCCTGACCTTGGATCGTGACGCCTTCGACCGTCACATGCAGGACCAGAAAGCCCGGGCTAAGGCCGACAACCGTGCGAAGAAACACGGACACGCCAACCTGTCGGTGTATCGCCCCTTCGTCGATAATCATGCGACGGTCTTCACGGGCTACGACACCCTGGAAGATGAGGGGACCATCCTGGGGATGGTGTCCAATGGTCAGCTCGTTGAAAAAGCAACTGAGGGTGACCACGTCGACGTCATTCTTGACCGCACCCCCTTCTATGCGGAGTCCGGCGGGCAAATGGCCGATCATGGAGAACTATCGACGGCCGGTGCCCGCTTGAAGGTCAACGATGTGCAGAAGATCGGCAAGAAACTGTGGGTGCACAAGACCGAAGTAACCGGTGGCGAGATCGCCGTCGGAATGAAAGTCGAGGGCAAAGTTGACCCCCAGTGGCGGCACGCCGCACGTCAGGCCCACTCGGGTACGCACCTGATTCACGCTGCTCTGCGGCAGGTGTTGGGGCCAACAGCGGTCCAGGCAGGGTCTATGAACAAGCCTGGCTACCTTCGGTTCGATTTCAATTTCAATCGTCCTCTTACCGATGGCCAGTTGAAAGATATTCAGGACATCGCCAATTCCGCGGTGGACGCCGACTACACCGTCAACACCATCGAGACCTCCCTCGACGAGGCAAAGAAGATGGGGGCTCTGGCGCTCTTCGGTCAAAGCTACGGTGACTGGGTTCGCGTCGTCGAAATTGGTGGCCCGTTCTCTATGGAACTCTGCGGTGGCACGCACGTTGACCACGCATCACAGGTTGGACCTATCGCTGTTCTAGGTGAATCGTCGGTGGGATCCGGTGCGCGCCGCATTGAGGCCTATACAGGTATGGATTCATTCCGTTACCTGGCTCAGCAACAGTCGACGCTGACCACAGTGGCGACGTCGCTCAAGGCACCAGCCGACGACGTTCCTGAGCGCGTTGACCAGTTAGCTGCTCGCCTTCACGACGCTGAACGTGCTGTTGCACGTGCCCACCAGCAGGCTCTGCAATCTAAGGCGGACGAGTTCGTGGCTCATGCCCAGCGTCTCAACAACGTGACGGTGGTAGCGGAGAGTGTGCCAGACGTGGAGGCCAAGGATTTGCGTCCGATGGCGCTAGACGTCCGAAACCGGTTAGGCAATGAGCCTGCAGTCGTCATTTTGATCAGTTCTACTGGCGATAAGGTGCCCTTCGTCGTCTCGGCGAATGAACAGGCAACCGGTAACGGGATCAACGCGAACTCGCTCGTGAAAACCATCGGCCAATCAGTCAATGGTCGCGGCGGCGGAAAACCCGATATGGCCCAGGGCTCGGGTAGTGACGCCACCGGCATCTCGCACGCACTGGATGCCGTCCTCGATGACCTTAAGAAGCAGGGATAATTTATTGGTGAAACACATTGTCCCTGACCGTCCAGGAGAGGATGATCCTGGCCCCGGTCGTCGCTTGGGTTTGGACGTCGGCACGGTCCGTATCGGCGTTGCTGTGAGTGATCCCGATGGCATTCTTGCCACGCCGGTCTCTACCGTCGCGCGAACGACGAAAAGACGCGGGCCCGATGGCGAAGACATTGATTCCATCGTTCAGCTCGCGCATGACTACTCGGTGGTTGAAGTCATCGTAGGGTTGCCAAGGATGTTGGACGGATCCGCCGGCTCATCGGTTAAACACGCTCAGGATGTGGGTTTCCGCATCCGTCGTCGACTGGAACGCGACGGATTTGATGTCCCCATTCGATATGTCGACGAACGCATGACTACCGTGATGGCCCAATCCAACCTCCACGACGCTGGTATCAGTGTTAAAGAGGGGCGATCAGTTATTGATCAGGCTGCGGCGGTCGAGATCCTTCAGACCTGGTTAGATCAGCGTCCGAGACGTTAGCGGAATGGTGGTGACCGCCCACCAAAAGTAGCAATTCTTCGACAGTCAGAGAGCATTTGTGGTAGTTGAATACGTCCACACTCTCTGATTTAGTGGAATGGCTACAGTTATCTATTTGTCCTGTATCTATTTCCCCTGTCCCCGGAGCTAGGAGAATTTGTGCCATCGAGCCGAACACGTCGTCGCCGTCATCTTGCTGGGCATAAACAAAACGCCATAGCCGTGACGGTGGCATTAGCTGTGTTGTTGGCCGGCGTGATTACTTACGTCGTGTACCACAACGTAGCGGGGGACAAGGACGATTTTTCGGGAAATGGAAACTCGACGTCGGCCCTGGTCAGAGTGGACGAAGGGGACACGATTTCTTCGCTGTCCTCGACGTTGGTGGACAAGAAGATCGTGTCGTCGCGTCGTTCGTTGATGAATGCGGCGAAGAGTAAGGGCAATGCTGTTAACTTGCAGCAAGGCTATTATGTCCTGCATCAAAAGATGTCCTCGCAAGCTGCTATCGACGCGCTGATGTCCGACGAAGCTCGACGAGGGGTCGTCGACATTCCGACCGGGGCTACTTTGCACGATGTTCATGTTGTCGGCGGACAGACGCGGGCAGGCATTTTTTCTTTAGTCGCTAAACAAGCGTGCGTTTCTAAAGATAGTGACTGTGTTTCTACTAGTGATCTTGAAAAAGCCGCGGCGAATAGCAGTTTAGAGGAATTGGGCGTTCCATCATGGGCCTCCAAAGCAGTGTCTGCGCGTGGAAACGATTCCAAACGGTTGGAGGGGCTTATCAACCCCGGTGTCCACATTTTTGACCCCACCGCATCGCCCACGGATATTCTCAAAACACTGGTCACCGAAGGTGCCAAGGCATACGAAGGCACCGGATTATCGTCAGCAGCGCAAACCGTGGGGCTGTCGGAATATCAACTACTGACGGCTGCGTCACTCGTCGAACGTGAAGCGCCCCAGCAGGATTTTGCGAAGGTTGCGCGAGTTATTAAGAATCGCCTCGATAAACCGATGAAACTCGAGTTCGATTCGACGGTGAACTACGGGTTGGACGAGCAAGAGGTCGCGACGACGAACGAGGACCGTGAGAAAAAGACTCCGTGGAACACGTACGCAATGGAAGGATTGCCTGCGACACCCATCGCATCGCCATCGCTATCTGCGGTGCACGCGATGGAAAAACCTGCCGACGGTGACTGGCTGTACTTCGTAACGATCGACAAGAACGGCACGACCGTGTTCAGCCACGATTTCTCCGATCATGAGGCAGCGATTAAAAAAGCCCAAGAAAGTGGAGTGCTTGACAGTGCCCGTTAGTTCCGAAGAGGGTCGAGGTAGCGACAGACGAGAAGGATTCGATCGGCATTATGCCGCAGTACTGGGAGATCCTATCCAGCATTCTCTTTCGCCCGTGCTCCACGACAACGGCTTTCGGGCAGCTGGCCTCGAGAATTGGTCGTATGAACGTATCCGTTGCCCCAAGGGCGAACTTGAAAAAACGATCAACTCTTTAGGCCCTGAGTATGAGGGCTTCTCAGTCACCATGCCGGGCAAATTCGAAGCCTTGGATTTTGCGGACGAAGTCACTGAACGCGCGAAGCTCATTGGATCTGCCAATACGCTGGTGAAAAAGCCCTTAGCAGGCTCTGACGAGCCGTCAAGAGCTAGTGTTTCTGGATCGACTCAGTGGCGTGCAGACAATACCGATGGTGAGGGCGTAGTAGGAGCCGTTCGGGAGCTTCTCACAGCCAAGACCTCGTCTTTCTCCGGGAACGACTCCCATTCAGCGATGGTGAAGAATGCTGTCATCGTGGGTAACGGTGGCACCGCCCGGCCTGCTTTATGGGCTCTTGCTCAGTTGGGGTGCCGCAACGTCACTGTGGTGGCTCGATCATCGCGCGCGGAACAGCTCCGTCCGCTAGCGGAAGAACTAAGTATCGACTTTTCATGGACACTGTTCGAGCGCTCAGAGAAGGCGTGTGCGAACGCCGACGTCCTGGTGTCAACAGTTCCATCAGTGGCAGCCGAACCCTACGCAGAGCTATTAGCGGGGGCTTCGGCGGTATGCGACGTGATCTACAGTCCATGGCCGACGCCACTGATATCGCACTGCCTCACGGTAGGAACGCCGTGCGTCGGCGGAACGACGATGCTTTTTTACCAATCGCTCAGCCAATTTGAGCAGTTCACCGGGCATCAAGCTCCTCAAGCGGCGATGCGACAGGCCTTGGAAGAAGCCTCCGGGGTACCCGTCGGGGTGCTCGATACTCTAGAAAGTGCGACCTAAAGCTATTCCGGTGAGATAGTACCGGAAGTTATCCACAGGCTTGTTTTATCCACAGCTTCGGTGTTCGTGAGCGCGAATAGAATCACTCTGCCCTTCCTGATCGTGATGAAATCGCGACCATGCAACAGAGTGAGCATCTGCTCTTACCAGGCCTGGCTCTCTCGCCCCATGACATTTGTGTCACCGCATTCATTGTGGCGAGCATTCTCTGGGCGCTCGAGATCGTATGGCTTGATTGCCAATTTCGCCTCATCCCATGGCGTCTGACCCTAATCGGTTCTGCGATGGTCATCGCTGGGGAATCGTTGCTTTTTCACGACTGGACGGACGTGCTGTGCTGTTCCGCCATCTGGTCAGGTCTTTACGCCTCTGTCGCTCTCGTGGGGGCATTCCTTGGTTCTCGACGGCCGGGAATTGGTGGCGCAGACATTTTAGTTGCTGCGGCATGCGGAGCATGGCTCACGCATGGGGGAGCGGTGCTGGTTATTGTGGCCATAGGCTGCGCCAACATCATTTCGGTCGTATGCAGTCTGTACGCCGTGTACCGCCATGGGCCACCAGAAATAGCCCACATTCCAGCGATGATGGGTGGGGTAGTCGTCGCCACTGTGACGGGGATGATGTAAAACGGTCACATCCAATACGGGCAGACGGGATCAGTCCCGCGAGGAACGATGCACCCGTTATCGTCCCTCTGACAACCCAAGCTTGTAGATTTAGAATTCTGATAGCTTTACATGGCTACTACGTGGAAGAATGACTGTATGTTGCGTTGGAGCACCGCCGGAGAATCGCATGGTGAAGCGATTGTCTCCACAATGGAAAACATGGTTGCTGGCGTCCCACTCTCAACACAGGACGTGGCTTATCATCTAGCACGACGTCGTCTGGGGTACGGCCGTGGTGCACGGATGAAATTTGAACAAGATGAAGTCACACTTCTCACTGGTGTCCGTCACGGCCGCACATTGGGTAGTCCCATCACCATCGTGATTGGCAATACGGAATGGCCCAAGTGGACCACCGTCATGGCGCAAGATCCGATTGATCGTGACGATCCAGATGTCCAGGCAGCTATGAACTCCGGCCGGGGAGCGCAACTCACTCGGCCACGTCCTGGTCACGCAGACTTCGCTGGCATGGTGAAGTACGGGGCCCATGACGCGAGGAACATTTTGGAGCGGGCCTCTGCACGGGAAACTGCTGCCCGGGTAGCCATCGCCACCGTTGCTCGTTCTTTCCTCCGTGAAGTATTCGGCGTTGAAGTCTTTAGCCACGTCGTCAGTATTGGCGCGTCGGAGGTCGACGACACAGCCCAGCCGCACTTTAGCGATCTCACGCGCATCGACGAATCGCCTGTACGTGCTTTTAGTCCGCGGGCCGAAGAATCCATGATTAATGAAATCAAGGCGGCCAAAAAAGCCGGGGATACTTTGGGCGGCGTCGTTGAGGTTATTGTCGACGGCCTTCCTATCGGATTGGGATCGCATGTATCGGCGGAGACTCGTTTGGATGCCCGTCTAGCTGGCGCATTGATGAGTATCCAGGCGATTAAGGGAGTCGAGATAGGCGATGGATTCGCCGAAGCTCGTCGGCGTGGATCGGAAGCTCACGATGAAATGGTTCGCGACGACGGACACGTCATAAGGATGACGAACCGTGCCGGTGGCCTCGAGGGCGGAATGACCAATGGCGAAACGCTCCGAGTGCGCGCCGCGATGAAACCAATATCCACAGTTCCGCGAGCACTATCCACCATTGATATGGAGACTGGTGACGCGGCATCTGCCATTCATCAGCGTTCCGACGTGTGTGCTGTTCCTGCCGCCGGTGTCGTCGCGGAAGCGATGGTAGCCCTTGTGTTGGCACAGGCCGCTTTGGATAAATTCGGTGGTGACAGCCTTGCGGAAACCAAGCACAATGTTCAAAGCTATCTTCATCAGGTGAGTCAACGCTTGAGCTTTGACTCTGGGGTAGGAGAGTGAATGAAACCACGGGTTGTATTGATTGGTCTGCCTGGTGCCGGGAAGTCCACTATCGGACGTCGGCTTAGCCGTGCTCTCGGCCTCGACCTCGTTGACTCTGATGAACTCATTGAACAACGGTGGGGCGGAATGACATGTGGCCGAATTTATGACCATTTGGGTGAAGAGCAATTCAGGTTAGTCGAGGAGGACGTCATTGCCGACGCCTTGACTACCGGAGGCATTGTTGCGCTCGGTGGTGGGGCAATTGTTTCGCCGGTGACTCGTCGACGCCTCGTCGGCCATGAAGTGGTGTTCTTGGATGTGTCCGCGGAAGAAGGTTATCGACGCACCCGTGGTTCCCTCACCCGGCCGGTGCTGCAGTCAGAGGATCCAGAGCAGCGCTATCACGATTTGGATGAGCAACGTCGCCCCCTGTACGAGGAGGTCGCGACTCTTCGCATTCGGAGTGACCGCCGTGGCCCCCAGAAAGTCGTCGCCAGCATTCTGAATTATCTTGAAACCAGTGAGTCCAGGGGGTCGATGATCCCCGACACCGCTGACGAATCCGCTGTTGCAGTAGAGGAATTTCTATGAGTACACCTAGTCGTGAGTCGACAAACACGGCGAGCGGTACAGGGCCGTGGACAATCCCGGTGAACGGCAATAAACCGTATGACGTCGTGATAGGCCACGACCTCGTAGGCTCAATCGGAGCTGCAGCTGATTCCTACTCAAAAGTCGGAATTATCCACCAGCCCACTGTTGCCGTCGCAGCCCATCGCATAGCCGATACATTGGCGGCGCGCGATATATCCTCCTTCCTCGTAGAAATTGACGACGCTGAACAAGGGAAAACCTTCGACGTCGTCACTCGGTGTTGGGACGAGTGCGCCAAACATGGCGTGGGCCGACGCGACGCGATTATCAGCGTCGGCGGCGGCGCGGCAACTGATGTCGGCGGATTCGTGGCGGCGACATGGATGCGAGGCATCGATGTCATCCAAGTGCCGACCACGGTATTGGGGATGGTCGACGCGGCCGTCGGCGGGAAAACAGGTATTAATACACCGGCTGGGAAAAACTTGGTGGGTGCTTTCCATGAGCCATCGGCTGTATTCGTTGATCTCGACTTCATTAACGATCTTCCTTCTGAGGCGATCGTTGCTGGTAGCGCAGAAATCGTGAAAACCGGGTTTATCGCGGATCCGGAGATCACCAAGCTCTATGAGCGTGATCCCGATCGGTGTCTCGATGTGACCGGCGATTTACCCGAGTTAATTCGCAGAAGCATCGCTGTTAAGGCGTCGGTGGTCTCGCAAGATCTTAAAGAATCAAGCTTGCGCGAAATTCTCAATTACGGGCACACTTTTGGCCACGCCATTGAAAAGGTCGAGCACTACACATGGCCTCATGGTCATGCGGTCGCTGTGGGAATGTGTTTTGAGGCAGAACTTGCCTGCGTCACAGGGCACCTCAGTGAGGCGGTCGTACAGCAGCATCGAACGATTCTTCAATCATTGGGTTTGCCTACGCACTATGATGCTGCTGCGCTCGATGATCTCATCGATGCGATGAAGATGGATAAGAAGAACAGGGACGGGAAGATCCGATTCGTGATCCTTTCTTCCAACGATTCTGATTTTCACGATGCTGGCACGGGTAGTGGGTTGTCGGCTGGGGATAATTCCAGCCAGGTCCCACGCCCTATTCGGCTAGCTGGGCCTAGTTATGAGGACCTTCAGACTGCCTTTGTGCGCATGAATAACAGAGGGGAATCCTAGTGAGTACTGATAACAAGCCAGCTTTGCGAGTATTAGTTGCCAATGGTCCCAACCTGGATCGTCTGGGCAAACGGGAGCCGGGAATTTACGGATCCACGACGCTCGAGGACGTCCAAAATATGCTCCGTGAACGCGCTGAAGTCCTCGGCATTAGCGTGAGCTTTTATCAATCGAACCATGAGGGCGACATGATCGATCGTATTCATCATGCCGCCGATGAGGGCGAAGCTGTCATTATTAATCCGGGAGGATGGACGCACACATCGGTGGCCCTCCGCGATGCGTTGGCCGAAATCGCTGACGGTGCGGGCTTTATAGAAGTCCACATTTCAAATGTGCATTCTCGTGAGGATTTCCGACGGCATTCCTATCTGAGCCCGATTGCCCGCGGGGTTATTGTGGGTTTGGGAGTTGAGGGCTACGCCTACGCCCTAGATTTCCTTGCGCGCGGTGACAAGTAAAACTTTGCTAATACTTCACTACTCAGGAGGAATTGATTGATGGATCGGGAAAAACTTTATGCTCAGCGTCGAGATGCAGCGCGAGAGTTGCTTAATAAGGCCGATGTACCTGCTCTTTTAGTTACTAATTTAAAAAATGTTCGTTATCTCACGGGGTTTAGTGGATCAAACGCAGCACTCCTGCTGACCACTGATGGCAAGGAACTCCTCGGTACCGATGGTCGATACACCACCCAGGTTGCCGACGAAGCCCCCGGCATTGAAGTTCTCATCGAACGTGACACAGTTCCTGCTGTTCGGAAAGCATTCGATGGGAAAATAGGCGTTGAAACCAGTCTTAGCCTAGGTGAAGCGCAGCGTTTAGGCGAATACACGGTCACTCAAGACCTCATTGAGGATCTGAGAATGACCAAAGACGAATCCGAAATTGCCGCTCTTGACGCTGCAGCTGCCGTGGCCGATAAGGCCTGGTTGTCGCTCCTTGAGGATGAAGTCATCCGCGAGGGCGTTCCCGAAAACATCGTGGCTGCCGAACTTGAGTACCGCATGAGGAAATTCGGCGCGGACGGAATCTCCTTCGAGACGATTGTGGCGTCGGGAGTTAATGGTGCAAAACCGCACCACAGCGCAAGTACCGACCCGATCCCGAAGGGCCTCATCACCATTGACTTTGGTGTGTATCTCAACGGTTACGCTTCCGATCAAACTCGATTGGTGTCGGTCGGGGAACCCCCGGAGAACCAGCGCGAGATTGCGGACACTGTCTATCGTGCTTTCCTTGCTGGTTGTGAGGCGTTGCGGCCAGGCGCAGGTCTCTTCGCTATCGATAAGGTGTGCCGAGACATTATCGACGACGCAGGCTATGGCGAATACTTCGTTCACTCGACTGGCCATGGAGTGGGGCTCGACGTCCATGAAAGGCCATACTCTGCGTCACGTACCGATAAATCAAAGACCATCGAGGTTGGCCAAACTCTGACCATCGAACCAGGAATTTACGTACCCGGTCTCTCGGGAGCGCGAATCGAAAACACGTTGGTGGTCACAGAGGACGGTTCGCGCCCACTCAATACCAGCAGTCCGGCGCTCACGGTCGTCTAGTAGGGTAGACCCTGTACGAGGTCTTCGTCACGGTAGTGGAATCGGCTAAGCCACCGCGGATTGTCGATATCCACTCACGAAGTGCCAAGGTTATGTGAAATCGATATCTCAGGATCATGGTGTGTCCTGAAGGATGAGGAGTTTTCAGTGGCAACTACTGCCGATTTCAAAAATGGGCTAGTTCTGAAACTTGACAACAAACTTCAGCAGATTGTGGAGTTTCAGCACGTCAAGCCGGGTAAAGGGCCAGCGTTCGTCCGTACCAAGCTCAAGGACGTTGTATCCGGGAAAGTCGTCGATAAGACTTTCAATGCTGGTGTCAAAGTTGAGACCGCGACGGTAGACCGCCGTGATATGACCTACCTCTACAACGATGGCACGGATTACGTGGTCATGGACGATAAGAACTACGAGCAGATTCCTCTTTCGCCGGAGCTGATGGGTGACGGTGCTCGGTTCTTGTTGGAAAACATGCCTGTCCAGGTCTCTTTCTATGAGGATCAACCGCTGTTCGTTGAGTTGCCGGTCTCCGTTGAACTGAAGGTCAAGCACACCGATCCCGGTTTGCAGGGTGACCGTTCGACAGGTGGCACGAAGCCAGCAACCCTTGAGACTGGAGCAGAGGTCCAGGTTCCTCTCTTCATTGAGACCGGCAATGTCCTGAAAATCGATACGCGTGATGGCTCCTACCTTTCACGCGTGAATAACTAAGGAACGTGGACGTGGCAGACGACAACGTTGGAGCGTCCTCATCTGCGGACACGCCCATACAGAATGAGACGGGTGACCATCCCCAGCAGGGTGGCCAGCCTTCCGCCGAGAAGCGAACAAAGTTCACTCGTAGTGGATTCAAGCGGCATGGGTCAAGGTATAAAGCCCGACGTCGCGCCGTCGATATTTTGTTCGAGGCGGAATTTAGAGATCAAGATCCTGTGTATGTCGTCGAGCAGCGACGAGAATTGTCTCGGGATCCGGAGTCCGGTGTCTTACCCGTGTCCGATTACACGGCGACGATCGTGTCGGGCGTCGCAGAGAACCTGGATGGCATAGATTCCGCGATTGCCTCTCATTTGTCCTCGACGTGGCGTCTGGACCGTATCCCTGCTGTTGACCGAGCTGTCATGAGGGTGTCGACGTGGGAGTTGCTTCACAATGAGGAAGTGCCTCCGAAGGTCGCGGTTTCTGAAGGGATCGAGCTAGCTTCTGAGTATTCAACGGATGTTGCCCCGGCGTATGTCAACGCGGTTTTGGATGATATCGCTGGAGAAGTGCAGCGTTCGCAGTCGAATGACGAATCATGACATTCGGCGCGCGGTAGGGAAGTCTCTGCGCCTCGAATGGTCATAGTCGAATAGCTCCGTCGGTACTCACCGGCGGAGTTTTTCTATGCCTTTTTCTTATGGTGCGGTGGTCCGCTACCACGATGCGTCGGGCGTAATTGAGTCACGACGACAAGTGAGCGGCATGGTCTATCCCGGCCCTCCTGCCGCCTCAATTAACCCCGAAATGGGGTAATTTTCGCGCCATAATTTCAGTTAAGGGACCTGAGGGACATTTCTACGATTAGCAATGCAACAAACGAGTTACAGATTGATAACAGCTAAGAGCTGGAGTTTTAGTATGGCTGGAATAGGAATAACTTATCGTTGTGCAATCGGTGCCAGATTAATCTGATAACAGACAGAAAGGTCTATTGAAAGACATTGTAAAACTGGATGTAGAAAACGACTGCCGTTCGTATAACCTAGTCATGCCGACGGAGCCACAGCCAGTCAGCGTTTACCCACTATTCCGGGCCATGCTCATCAAGGGGGCCAAAGGAGCGGTAGACGTGGTGTCACCAATGTGGATCCCGACCCCACAGCGCATCACGCCGCAGGAGGGGCTCTATCTGGGTCGATAGAGAAATGCGGATCGTGACAGACGCTTCGGGTCGGAGGGGGCGGATGACACCCCGGCTGTGGCTCCGTTTGCACTCACACGAGGGCAAACTAAAAAAGCCCCCTAAGGGGGGCTTCGATAGAGCTTCGAGCACTAGCTCAGAGATTCGGCTAGTTCGCGGTTCGGATTCGATGCGCGGCGATTCCATGGGAGCCGGCTACTCAGATTATTCCGAGTCCACCACTTTTCGAGGGTGACGCCGACGAGCGGAACAACGATCGCGATGCCCCAACCCAGCAGGATGTCAAACACATAGTGCTCAGCGAAAAAGACCAGAGTAAAGCCCATCGCGAAGGCGTAGATAAGGCACACAACACCGAGTTTTTTACGTCGTCGCGCGAACATGTACGTCGCTAAGTACATGGTGAGCGCAGCATGTAGGGATGGGATAGCCGCAACAAGATTCGATTCCTTTTGACCGCGTTCGATCAGCGCACCAATCCCTGAAGATTCGTCTGAGGTCGACGACTGTGAGTCACCCTCCGACGTGTCAGCCGCGACCGTCTTGGTCTCACCCTCGCTCGGGGTCTCCTCAGCATGAGCTACGGCCGCCGAGAAGCTGAGGTGATTAAGCTTCTCCCACCCGCGAGCACTCAGGCGCTCAACCCACGGGTGAGTGTCATCGTGCTTTGCGTGAACAG
>NZ_JAUMTY010000010.1:50468-54797 GCF_030530965.1 Corynebacterium sp.
CGAGCACTCAGGCGCTCAACCCACGGGTGAGTGTCATCGTGCTTTGCGTGAACAGGGCCGAGGATGGATCCCTCACCAGCGTGATCGTCGACGAACATGCATCGGACACTGCGTGGCCCGTCGGCAACATCCGCAGGTGCACATCGACCAGCAGCCCAGGGGGGCGCGGCAGGTACGAACACATAGCCGATAAGCCCAATGAACGACACCGTCAACATGCCGGCAGCGAAGCGCGCGAAATCGGCGCGAGACCGGAGCCATTCGCCGAAGGCCATAATATATGGCGTCACAAAGTAAGAGATGTAGACAATGGCCAAGATAAGTTCCCACCACGGCGGGTTCTCGAAGCGAATCTGCTCCTGCAACCAGACCGTGGGGACGGCGCCGAACATCGCCTTATCGATATCCGGAGCTAGGTGCCAATGAACGGGCAGTCCAAGCTGCAAAGACCACGTTCTCGTGTTGTCATACGCAACAAGAAACAGGAAGAACGGGCTCCAGTCAACGATCAATTGATAGAGGTGGCGGCGTCCGATTGACAGTGCAGCAAGCCCGCTAGTTAACACAATAAACAGCGTTGAACGGCCAAAAGGCCATCCTCGAAATGTGATCCACGCTATGAGTCCAAGTACCCAGACAGAGACAGCAAGCCGACGGGTAAACGTGAGCTGTTTCGTCGACATGTACCTGAACGGTGGGAGGATGGGGCGAAACTCTTTCGGACTCTGTTTCGCTGGCCGAGAAGATTGAGATAGCTCAGCTTCGTGTGTGGGCTCCACAGATGGAACGCTGGTGGGACGTTCTCCTTCTGCCATAGTCCTGACATCCTTACTCTTCAAAAGGTGACAATGCTGAGCAGAGTCGACCGACAAAAGATAACGTGTCGAGGGTACTCGGCTTCACTCGACGTAATCCAGAAACACTGTTCATATGCGTCAAAGCACGTGAACCGATACACACAGGTACACACAAATGAGGGTTGAGAAAGCCTGCAATCGTCTCATGGCCGTGGTAAAGTCCTGAGCGATATCAACAATTTCACATCATTAGGAGTGACATCCTTTAACGGACTGCACCGAGAGGCAGGGAAGGAGGTCACGATGAATACAGCACGTACGTCTACGCCGACTACCGACGCGATGGAGACAGAAATTCTCTCATCCGACGACGTCGGCCGTACTGTTGCACGCATCGCGCACCAGATAATCGAAAAAACAGCACTGGATGCCGACGACGCCAAGCGCGTCGTCCTTTTGGGAATTCCCAGTGGGGGCGTTCCCTTAGCCGAGCGATTAGCTCACCTCATTCACGAGTTCGCGGGAGTCACAGTAGACACGGGGGCATTGGACATCACCCTCTACCGCGATGATCTTCGTCATAAACCCCACCGAGCTCTCCAACGCACATCAATTCCCGACGACGGAATCGACGGAAAAACCGTCATTCTTGTCGACGATGTTCTGTACTCCGGTCGGAGCGTGCGATCAGCGCTAGATGCGTTACGTGATATCGGTCGCGCCAGCATCGTCCAGCTTGCTGTCGTGGTGGACCGAGGTCACCGCGAACTGCCCATCCGCGCGGACTATGTCGGGAAAAATATTCCGACATCCCGTTCAGAAGACGTTATCGTCTCCCTTGAAGAACTCGACGGCCATGACGGTGTTGTGCTGCGCCGGCCAACTACCAGCGGTTCATCGTCGTCGGCGGACGAAACAGCGGGGGAGAACTCCGCTCATGAGGGGAGCAACTCATGAAGCACCTTCTCTCGATGGCGGATCTTTCTGCCGATGAAATCACTGGCCTCTTAGACGAAGCCCAGAACTTCAAAGAAGCTCTCGAAGGACGCGAACTCAAGAAGCTGCCCACCCTTCGAGGCCGCACAATCTTCACCGTGTTCTACGAAAACTCCACACGAACGCGATCCAGCTTTGAAACAGCAGGAAAGTGGATGAGCGCCGACGTCATCAACATCAGCGCATCATCGTCAAGCGTGAAAAAAGGGGAGTCCCTCCAAGACACCGGTTTAACTCTCACGGCGATTGGTGCCGACGCTCTCATCATTCGCCATCCCAGCTCCGGAGCGGCGCAACAATTGGCGCACTGGGTGGCTCCCAACGGGGACGGTCCCAGCGTCATCAACGCTGGTGATGGTGCCCATCAACACCCGACGCAGGCGCTGTTGGACGCGCTCACTCTTCGTCAACGCCTCGGTGGAATCGACGGGCGGAAAATCGTGATCGTGGGGGATATCCTCCACTCGCGCGTCGCGCGTTCTAATGCCGAGTTATTGACAAAACTGGGGGCGGAAGTTGTGTACGTTGCCCCACCGACGCTGCTCCCGTATGGGGTAGAGACGTGGCCGGTCCGGATTTCCTATGACATGGATTCTGAGCTTGCCGACGCCGATGCCGTCATGATGCTGCGTGTTCAAGCCGAACGCATGGCCGGAGGGTTCTTCCCCAGCCACCGCGAATACGCCACGTTATACGGAATGAGCACCGCGCGTGAGGCCAAGATGAAAGATAAGGCCATCATCATGCACCCGGGGCCCATGCTTCGCGGCATGGAGATTAATTACTCCGTAGCGGATGCCCCCCGAACTGCGGTTTTGCAACAGGTCAACAATGGCGTCCACGTCCGCATGGCGGTCTTGTTCTCGCTCATCATCGGTACCCACGGACAATCTCACACAACGAAGGAGTCATAAATTGAGTGCTCAGTCGTGGCCGGAAACCGGCACACAGGCACCACCTGCACGCGGTTCGATCCTTCTCACAGGAGTGCGCCCGTACGGTGAAGGCAACCCCACGTCGGTTCTGATTACCGACGGCGTCATCGCGGAAATTGCCCCAAAAATCGACGCACCCGAGGGTACTCAAGTTTTGGACTTGTCCGGTCAGGTTTTGTTGCCAGGATTCGTTGACATCCACGTCCATCTGCGCGAACCGGGCCGTGAAGATACAGAAACGTTGTTGACCGGCTCCCAAGCTGCAGCGCGTGGCGGTTTCACCGCGGTCTTCACCATGCCGAATACCAAACCCGTGATGGACGACCCATCCATCGTCGAATCGGTGTGGTACAAGGGGCAAAATATCGGCCTCTGCGACGTCCATCCCGTCGGAGCCATCACGAGACAACGTGAAGGGAAAGAGCTTGCTGAACTCGGCATGATGCGGAATTCAGAAGCTAAAGTTCGGATGTTCTCCGACGACGGAACATGCGTGAATGACCCCGAGGTGATGCGCCGAGCTGTGGAATATGCCAAGGGGCTCGACGTTTTACTCGCCCAGCATTGTGAAGACGCACGGTTAACCCAGGGGGCTGTTGCCCATGAGGGAACGGTCGCCGCTGAGCTCGGGCTTCGCGGATGGCCACGCGTTGCGGAAGAATCTATTGTCGCTCGCGATTCCATCATGACCAGGGACTATGGCGGTCGCGTCCATATTTGTCACGCGTCCACCGAAGGTACGGTCTCCTTGGTGAAATGGGCCAAAGAACAGGGACTTCCTGTCACCGCTGAGGTCACGCCCCATCACCTTATCCTTACCGATGAGCGACTCCGCACCTATGACGGTGTCAACAAAGTTAACCCGCCTCTTCGCGAAGAGCGGGATGTTCTCGCACTTCGTGATGCGTTGCGTGACCGCATTATCGATTGTGTCGCCACCGACCACGCCCCGCACGGATCCGAAGAAAAATGCTGTGAGTTCGACCATGCACGGCCGGGAATGCTGGGGCTGGAAACATCACTGAGCATCATCTCCCAGCTCTTTGTCGAAACGGGACTGGAAGATTGGCGTTTTGTCGCCACGGTGATGTCCGAACGCCCGGCAGAAATCGTCCGGCTTCCGGGGCAGGGCCGTCCTATCGCGGTTGGCGAGCCAGCCAACCTGACCGCGATTGATCCCGATCACCGGTGGGTAGCCAGCGGGAAGGACCTCGCTTCCAAAGCCGATAACACTCCGTACGAGGGCATGGAATTCCGCGCCAAAGTCACCACCACGATTCTCCGTGGGCACATCACCTGCCTAGACGGTGAAGCCTCCCAGCCCTTGGACAGAAAGGTTCACTAGTGAGTACATCGCCCACATCGCTACACACGACCGGCTCTCATTCCTCTCATGCCGACGCTCAGTCGGGGAGTCTTCCCGCCGTTCTCGTTCTCGCTGATGGACGCGTTTTCCGCGGCACATCCTTTGGGGCCACAGGCCGTGCCCTTGGCGAGGCCGTCTTCACCACGGGCATGACCGGGTACCAGGAGACGATGACGGATCCGTCGTATCGTCGTCAGTTAGTGTGCGCGACCGCACCACAAATCGGAAACACCGG
>NZ_JAUMTY010000011.1:0-36207 GCF_030530965.1 Corynebacterium sp.
TCGGGCAAAACGAATGCTCTCATCCCGGTCGGCGTCGGCACTTGTTATGAAGTCGCGTTTGATGGCGCCTTCCAACACGCTGTGGAGGGTGGTGCGCAAATCTTCACAGTCCCGACGAATAACGCGACCTTTGGCTTTACGGACATGTCCTACCAGCAGTTGGCGATGAGCCGGTTGCGTTCTGTGGAATATGACCGCGCCACGGTCGTTGCCGCGACATCGGGCGTGTCCGCTATCATTCGGCCAGACGGACGAGTGTCTGAGCGCACCCAGATTTTCACGGAGGGGATTCTGCATGCCCAGCTTCCACTCCGTTCGACGCGAACTATTGCCTCATACTCGGCGACGATCATCGAGTGGACACTGTGCGGGCTTGGTGTCGTCGTGGCTCTGGGTGCCGCTATCTCACAACGGAAGCCACAGCGGGTAAAGTCAAAGTAGTTATCAAGAGAGAGGATCACCGTTGACTCAACCGAGCGACAACACGTTGGTCATCATCCCGACGTACAACGAAAAGGATAATTTGCCCCTCATCGTGGGCCGTTTGCGCAAAGCAGAGCCTGACCGCGTAGACGTCTTGGTCGTCGATGACAATAGCCCCGATGGCACTGGTGATCTTGCTGACCAGATGGCATCCGATGATTCCCATATCCACGTCTTGCACCGCAAGGGGAAAGAAGGCCTCTGTGCAGCGTATGTCGCTGGTTTCCGGTGGGGGCTTGATCAGAATTACGACGTAATCTGTGAGATGGATGCCGACGGCTCCCACGCTCCTGAGCAACTCCACCTTTTGCTCGACTCGGTCAATGATGGTGCGGACCTGACGATTGGTTCGCGGTATGTGCCGGGCGGGGAAACCGTGAATTGGCCCGCGTATCGCCAATTCCTATCCCGGGGTGGAAACACGTACATCAATGTCGTCTTGGGCGCGGGAATTCGCGATATTACCGCTGGTTACAGAGCTTATCGACGGTCTGTACTCGAGGCCGTGGATCTCGACGAGTTGAGTAACGCAGGCTATATCTTCCAAACGGACCTTGCCTGGCGGATTCTCCAGCAGGGGTTCGATGTTCGGGAGGTGCCGATTACTTTCACCGAGCGCGAGCTAGGGGAGTCGAAGCTCTCCGGGAACTTCGTGAAAGATTCCCTCCTCGAGGTGACCAAGTGGGGAGTGGCGTATCGAAGCAAGCAAGCGAAAGAGCTGTTCACGTCGTCGAAGCGCTTGATCAAGCACGAAGTGCACGAGCTAATCGAGAAACAAAAGCGACGTTTCAACTCGTAATAGTTGCGACGAAAAACGGATCCGGCCTCTGACTGCGAATAGTCGCGGGGGAGACCGGATCCGTTTGTGAAAAGGCGAGGGGGAGCCGAATTACTTCGACTTGGCTTTCTCTTCGGCTTCTTTTTGTTCCTTCATCATCTTGGCAGCGATACGGCGGCGCTGCTTAAGCATGTCGAGACGCTCGTTGAGAAGCTTTTCGAGCTCATCGATGCTGCGACGTTCGCGAAGCATGTCCCAGTGTGTACGGGGTGGTTTGACGGGCTTTGCCTCTGTGCCTTCGCCTTCCACGAGCTCACCGATTTTGCCGTTCTGGCACGGCCATTCACCTGGGATTTCAGCGTCATCGGCAAAAGGAACTTCCCATATCTTTCCGTCCTCGGTGCGGTACTTGACAAGCTGCCGAGGGGCTAGATCATGGTCGCGATCCGTTTCGTAGGAAACGGCGCCCATTCGACTGCCACGGAGAACACGATCTGCCATGCGGGGAATCAGTCCTTACGTCATTGGGGTACGTACTGGTAAAGCTTTACAACTTGAGCGTAATGTCGCGCTAAGGTCTAAAGAAACCAGTTACTCATTATAACCATCGTTAGATATAACGATGTTAGCGGCAGATCTGTTCCATGATTGGTACATCAGGTCGATCTTTAAGCGTCATATACCACGGATAATGATGGAAGATTATGATGGAAAAGGAACGTTCAACACAGGAAGTCCGTTGTCAGTGGTGCGGGAACCCAGTCGAATACTCGGGGCGTGGACGCAAACCTAAATACTGCTCACGATCCTGCCGACAACGAGCCTACGAGCAGCGCCATGAGGGGCGTGGAGTCGGAATATCGGACTCAGACATCGTCTTGCGGGGCAAGAAAGCACAATACCTATTCGATTCACTCTTTGAGTTACGCTGCGCTGCAGAGGATATCAACACGGCGGCACAAGAAGGCGCAACGTCAAGTGAGCTTGCCGCTATGACAGGCGATCTTGTGTCTTTAGCGCGAGATATCGAGTCCATCCGCCTGGGCGTTGAACAAGCTAATACATAAATACCTGCGGCTAGTACCATGGCGCTTATGAAGAAGCCTTGGATCACATTGGTTGTCATAGCAATTGTCACCATTGTCTTAGCATCTGTTGGGCCGGTCGTTTATAAAGCGGTTACCGACCGGGGGACAAAAACTGAATCGCTCACCGACGGCGACGCCAAGGCAGCAAGCACCGATATCAACGGCAGTTGGAAGATTGTCCGGGGCTCGGGGAAGAACGCAACATCTGCCGGATATACGTTCCACGAGATTCTTCCTGGTAAATCCAAGGAAACAAGCGGGTCAACGAATAAAGTTGACGGGTCATTCACCGTGTCGGATCAAAAGTTGACAGAAGGATCGGCAACCACTGATCTGACGTCGATTTCCAGTGATGTTGAGAAACGCGATATCAACGTCCGACGAACCATCCTGAACACTGACGAGTTCCCGAAGGCAGTGTTCACAATCAAAGGCCCAGTCGACGTTTCATCATTGCCAGGCGACGGGCACGCTGATGAAATTACTGTGCCGGGGACCATGGAAATTCACGGTGTGAAAAAAGACATCGACGTCAAGCTAAAAGCACTACGCACGGGTAAGAAACTGATTGTTTCGAGTACTATTCCGATCAATAGGCGCGACTATGACATTGAATCGCCACAATTCGTTGCCGCCAAGATTGACGAAACAGGCGAGATCAATCTGCTGCTAACTATGGAGAAGCAGTAATGAGTGACGAAACACTAATTTGGACACGGTGGCTGCGATTAGCAGTCTTGGCCGTTCTTATCGTGATCGCGCTTATTCAGAAGTTGTGGATCATATTGGTTGTCTTCGCGGTGTTATTCGTACTCACCATCGTCCAGCTGTGCCAGGTGTATCGCTCGAAGAATAAGCAGCGAACCACTAAATGACGATCTCCGAAGTCTTGATGTTGTGCGCCTTGGTGATGCGTGGCTGTGCGAGTACGACATCCCGTTACACACGATTATTAAGTCACTGTGACAGAAAGAGTGTTAGGGAGTGTGCCTTCAGAGATCTGCGGTTGAGGCCGGTTGAGCGCATATCATCCGCACACTGAGGTAAAACACCACAATATATTTAGCCGATAATCTACATTATGTCACTTTGGCTACATGTATCTCTGCCGCTTCTTCAACACAGCAATACATCCCACTAATCGTTCTGACCCCCGCCCCCGGGCCCACCCCGTCCAATCATTAACCGATTAACTCGGGGTGAACCGCACCGATCTATCGAAGCCTTCCGGATAGATACGGACAGCCTCTTCGTCATCCCCAGTTCGAAGAGCCGCATTCGTCGGCTCCACCATTTGGTCAAAGATTTCACTGTAGACCTCATCCGAATTATCGGTTGAGAGTCAATGTGGGAAACAATATACCTTTGTCACAAAAGACGGTACGGACGGAATCCTGGAGGATTTGTTCCCGTGGCTAACCGTAAAAACACCCCGGAAGAGAAAACGCCAGCCGGTTTTTACCAACTGACGCCGAGAATGCCCCAAAAAAGCTAATCACGTGCGTTTACGCTTCTCCAGAAGATAACCTCCCGAAACAGACACGATGAACGCATAGCCTGCCACACCAAACAACTCACCTGTTGAAGCAGGTTCTGAGCCGTCTTTAGCGATCAACACCAGAACAATAACGGCAGGAATTGCCAGAAGCACGGCTACAAAAGCCCCGATGCGTGATCGACCTGGTTCCTCAGGAGTGCGGATGCCCGCCAAACCAGCGCAGGCCAAGAAACCCAGGGCAAACAGTGCAAAAACTCCCCAGCTATGCATTTATAGCGCTCCCTTACTTCTTACGGATGTGATCCCAGTAGAACTTAACCACAGCGGTGTAAATCTTCTGCTTTACACTATTCGGGATTAACTTCCAAGCAAACTTACCGACAGTGCCACCTGCACAGCCGTAGATGGCATTCTTGATATAGTCTCCGCCACCTTCACCGCGATTCACAATGTCCATCAGAACGGACGACGGGACACTAGATAAAGCAACAGGAAAACCAATAATTAACGTTATTACACTTTACCGATATCTCGTTACCGAGGTCCGGTACTCCACACTGTGATTGCAAGGAACACTGAAACTATGCGCATCTGGTCACTACACCCCCGCCTGCTCGACCGTCGCGGACTCGTCGCATGTTGGCGAGAAACCTTACTCGCACAAAAAGTTCTCCGCGGACTCACCAAGGGCTACACGAACCATCCACAACTGGAAAGGTTTAGAGCCACCGACGATCCCGTGCTATCGGTTGCGACATATTTGCACGCACTCGCTGATGAAGCTGACTCTCGTGGCTATAACTTTAACCGCGACCGTATCGCTTATAGCTCGGACGATATAGCCCAGACCGCACAAACTCAGAATTCAATACCTGTAACAACAGGCCAGCTCCGCTACGAACTCCGTTTCCTCGGTACAAAGGTGGCCAGCCGAGATCCCGAGTGGTTGTCGTCCACTCTCAACAGTTATCTCCAGCCCACTGACAGTGACGAAAATCTAACTATTCCCCCAGTTCATTCGCTATTCACTGTTATTGAGGGCCCCATCGAATCATGGGAAAAGGTTAAAGATATCTGACCGTACGAAAACTACGTATTTTTACCTTTAGCCTGGTGCCCTCTGGTTCGCAGCCGTCCGGTGGCCCGGCCTAGACCCGTCCTATATCCTGGCGACATGATCAGCGTCCGAGGGCTCGATAAGAGTTTTGGCGACAAGCGCGCCCTCCACGATTTATCGTTTGATATTAAGCCTGGGCTAATGACAGGCTTCGTGGGCGGCAACGGTGCTGGCAAGACCACCACTATGCGCATCCTGCTTGGCGTACTCTCCCACGACTCAGGTGAGATTCTCGTCGATGGAGAACCCATCACCAGCGATTACCGCGCGGGCATCGGTTACATGCCCGAGGAACGCGGCCTCTACCCAAAAATGCCAGTGATTGACCAGCTTGTCTATCTTGCCCGCCTGCACGGATCCTCGGCGAAGGCAGCAAAGACCCGGGCAATGAACCTGCTAGAACGGTTGGACCTCGACCACCGTGCGAAAGACAAGCTCGAAGAGCTATCTCTTGGCAATCAGCAGCGAGCCCAGGTGGCTGCCGCATTAGTACACAAGCCCAGCGCTCTCGTACTGGACGAACCATTTTCCGGCCTGGACCCGCACGCAGTCGACATCACCCTGCAGGTATTGCAGGAAACTGCAGACACCGGTATTCCCGTCCTCTTCTCCTCTCACCAGCTGGACGTCGTGGAACGACTCTGCGATGTGCTCATCATTCTCGCCGACGGTCGCGTGGTGGCCAGCGGCACCCGCGATGAACTCATCGAGCAGCACACCGAGGCCGAATGGGAGCTCGTCACCACGGCGGGCACCGACTGGATTCACTCAATACCCGGCGTGACAATCACCAGTGCCGACGAGGGGCAGGTCCGCTTCCGCGCCGAATCGGTGGACGTCGCCAACGAGGTTCTCCGGGAGGCCACCTCCCGCGGCCCCATCCACAGTTTCGGCCCTGTCCGCCATTCCCTGCATGAGATTTTCACGGAGGTCACCCGATGAACGCCTCGCCCCAGACCCACTCCTCCCCGGTTGATGAGAACGGTCATCTCACCTCCGGCAGTGGCGAGCGTACGTCGTTTTGGACTGCCGTCGGCCTGGTGGCTGGCCGTGAGATGAAGGTCAAGATGATGTCCAAAGCGTTCGTGGTGACCACGGTGATCGTGCTCGGGCTGCTTATGCTGGGTGTGCTTTTGGCTCCGCGCTTGGGTGATCTCTTTGCTGGCGACGGGAAGAAAGTGGCCGTGACCGCCGAAACTTCCCAGGTGGTACAAGGCCTTGGCGATTCCTACAAACCTCAGGTCGTGGACTCCGCGGAAGCTGCAAAGGACGCCGTACGTAACGGCGACGCAGACGCCGCGGTGATCACGGACAAGTCATCCCCTGCCGGCATCACCGTCGTCGGGCTGGACTCCACGCCAGAGAATATGGTCCAGGCTCTGTCGGTGTCTCCGAACGTGGAGTTACTAGATCCAGACGCCCCTAACCCAGGCGTACGATATTTCATCGCCTTCGGGTTCGGCATCGCGTTCTTTATGATCGCTATCATCTACGGCCAACAGATCGCCGTCTCAGTGATCGAGGAAAAACAGTCTCGCATCGTAGAGATTCTTCTCGCGACAATCCCGGCGAAGGCCCTGATGACCGGCAAAGTCATCGGTAACTCCGTGATGGCTTTCTTGCAAGTGGTGCTGATCGCCGGGGTCCTTCTACTGGGCATGCGGTTTAACAACTCCGTTCTACCGCTCGACGGCCTCAGAGCACCGATCCTGTGGTTCGTGTTGCTATTCGCGATCGGTTTCGTGATGATCGCTTCCCTCTACGCCGCGGCCGCCTCCCTCGTTTCTCGTCAGGAGGACATTGGTTCGACGTCGATGCCCGTGATGATGCTGATTATGATCCCGTACGTCGCGGTGATCTTCTTCAACGACAACCCAGAGGCGCTGCGGATCATGGCGCTTATCCCCTTCTCTGCCCCCGTGGCAACGCCACTGCGCGTGTTCTTGGGCCAGGGCACGATCTGGGATCATCTGCTCTCCCTCGGCATCCTGCTCGTGGCGACCGCACTGGCGATCTGGTTCGCGTCGGCGATCTATGAGCGCTCGATCCTTCGTACAGGGCAGGCCATTAAGTGGTCCCAGGCCCTGCGTGCACGGAATGAGTAAAAATGACGCACTTCTAAGCAGCTATCCTTCAGTGGCGGCAAGAGCCTCGTGAGACGAGGCAGCACACGACTCCCCTTCCCACGCTTCCTTGCCCTCATGAACAGCAAGAGCAGCCACGACCAGGGCAGCTACAGGGTCGGCCCACCACCATCCGAAGAGCCAATCCACAGCCAAGCCGACCAGCACCGCCACTGACAAGTACGCGCACACCAAAGTTTGTTTAGAGTCAGCCACCGCACTCGACGAGCCCAAGGCTCGACCTGCGTCTCTTTCAAGAAAGGACACGAGAGGCATGATGATGACACTTGCTATCACCATGCCCAAGCCGACAGCGCTGTGATCAGGTTCCCGATGATTCACCAAAGTGATCACTGACTCCACAGTGACATACGCGGCCAGCAAGAAAAACAACCATGCGATCAACCGCAGCGTGGGCTTCTCCCACCGCTCAGGGTCTCGTCGGCTATATTGCCACGCGATTGCTACTGCAGAAGCAACCTCAATCGTCGAATCGAGGCCGAAACTTACCAAGGCGCCAGAGGAGGCAAGCCGCCCCGCACTCACTGTTACCACAGCTTCAACCACGTTGTATGCAATCGTAAACGCGACAATGAAACGAATACGCCGTTGTAACTGGTGAACACGATGGGAACTACCTATTTCATTCACAGCTTTATTGTGCTCTCCAAGGCAGAGAACGACACATTCGCACCCCACCTGCCTATCCGAGAACTACTCGTCCACGATCGCCAGTGAGGACAACCGACGTAGACGCTCTAAGCTAGCGCCCGTCGCGCCCACAACCTGAACATGTTTACCGCGCTGGCGATACTTGTAAGCAATAGATTCCAAAGCTGATACGGCGGAAGAATCCCACACTTCGGCGTCAGAGACATCAATTTCGATAGTTTTCGCCGGGTCAGTGTAATTAAAGCTGAACACCACGTCATTACTCGACGCAAAAAACAACTGTCCCCGAACCCGATATCGACTGGTCTCCGGAGAATGGTCCACCTGCTCCACCGTCACCATATGGGCCACGCGACGAACAAACATCACGCTTGCGCCCACTACCCCACACACGACGCCGACCGCGAGGTTATTTGTCACCACTGTCGCGATAATCGTCGCACCCATCACTGCCGTCTCGCTCAGCGGCATTCTCCGGAGCGTTCTCGGGTCGACCGAGTGCCAATCCATCGTCGAAAAGGCGACGACGAACATCACGGCGACGAGCGCGGCCATCGGGATTTGCCCAACGATCTCCCCCAGCGAAACCACCAGCACAAGGAGAAAAACACCGGCAAGAAGCGTCGAGAGGCGTGTACGGGCCTGAGCGTGGCGTACATTGATCATCGTCTGGCCGATCATCGCGCAACCGCCCTGGCCTCCGACGAAGGCACTAGCGACATTCGCAATCCCCAGGCCCCATGACTCTCTGGTTTTATCAGAGTGCTGGTCCGTGATGTCATCAACAAGTTTCGCGGTCAACAACGACTCGATGAGACCGACGATGGCGGCCCCCAGCGCGTACGGCGCGATAACCCCGAAATGGCGGAACCCGAACACTACATCCGGAATGATCAACGACGGCACCCCATGGGGCAGTTCTCCCTGATCACGGACGGTGGGAACGTCGATATGCCCCAGAATGGCCAACGCTGTCACAACCACAATGGCCACCAAGGGACCTGGAATGACTCTATTCACGCGCGGCCAGACAACCATAATGGCAAGGCTTATGGCAACCAGCACATAAACCATCCACGGCACGTGAATGACGTGCTGGAGTTGGGCAAGAAAAATGAGGATAGCCAGGGCGTTTACGAACCCGTTCATCACGCTTCGCGGAATAAAGCGCATTAAGTTGGCGACGCCGCCGAGCCCCAGAGCAATCTGGATCAGTCCCGCCAACAAGACCGCGGGAACCAGATACTCCACTCCGTGGTTTTTCACCAGCGGGGCCATGACGAGCGCCACTGATCCTGCCGCCGCCGTGACCATCGCGGGCCTGCCGCCGGTAAAAGCGATCGCCACGCACATGACGAACGATGTGAATAAGCCAACTCGCGGATCGACGCCCTCAACGATCGAGAAAGAAATCACTTCGGGGATGAGGGCGAGCGAGGTTACCAACCCGCCGAAGATCTCCGTACGGAACCGACCCCACGAAGAGAAGGCCGACCGGAAAGAACCGACCGTCGCTGGATGGTCGGTAACGGCATCCTTCACGCTATTTCCGGGCAAATGTTTCAATCCGCTCTGGGCTTCCTGCAAGGATCAGTGCATCCGTAGATTCAAAATCACGGCCATCGGTCGCCGGAACCCACTGGCCACCGTCGCTCCGTACCGAGACAACGTGCACTTTGTAGTCCTCCCACAAGCGTCGGTTATCGAGTGGATCGCGAAGAAGCACTTTGTTCGGCTTGGTCATGATCATGCTGTAGCCCTTGTCGAACTGCACGAATTCCTGGATGTGGCCTCCCAGCATGTGCGCGACCCGGCGACCAGTATCGGCCTCTGGGCGGACCACATGGTGGACTCCCAGCTGAGTCAAAATCCGTCCATGGGCCTTAGAGTCCGCTTTGGCCCACACATCCTTAACCCCGAGCTCCATGAGGTTCGACGCGGTCAAGATGGAGGCCTCAAGGTTCGACCCAATCGCAACAACCGCGCGGCCAACCTGATCAACACCCAACTGGCGGAGGGCTTCAATATCAGTAGAGTCAGCGACGGCAGTATTCGTGACGATATCGGCTGCATTCTGGACCATCCGCTGCCTGCTGTCTATTCCCATCACTTCGACGCCGTGGTCCGTCAGTTCCCTAGCCATCGCGGAGCCGAAGCGCCCTAAACCGACAATAACGACCGGCGCGAGATTCATCTTCGGACGGGTTGTTGATGAAAAGAAATGCACCATCGGGATTGTCCTCCCCTAGTTGCGATTTTACTAATCCTGACGTGGACGGACGACGCTCTTCCACCGTGTCAGGTCTTTAAAAACTACTCTCGTTCCAGCGTCTAACCAATGACGTTTAACCAATGAACGGTCGTTCTTCTGGATACGAGAAACGTCGCGCTTTATCCTGACCAGCTAGCGCGGTGACCAATGTGATCGGACCGATGCGGCCCAGATACATAATGAAGCACAAAATAATTTGCGACGAGCCCTGCAATGACGGCGTGATACCCGTGGTCAAACCGACGGTGCCGAATGCTGAGGTGACTTCAAACAGAATTTGGGAACCAGTGAACTTATTTTCGATCAACATCAACGAGATGACACCGACCGCGACCAACATGATTCCCAACGCGAATACTGTCATCGCCTGCCGAACAACTGAGTAGGAGATTTTTCGGTGGCCAATGACGGTGTCAGTCTCGCCACGGAATTCTGCAATCATCGCCGCCACGAGAACAAGAAGCGTTGAGATTTTAATGCCACCCGCGGTTCCTGCCGAACCGCCACCAATGAACATGAAAATGTCAGTGATAAAAAGTGTTGACGGATGAAACTGCCCGTAATCCACTGAATTGAAACCCGCGGTACGAGGGGTCACGGATTGGAAAAACGCGGTAAGAATTTTTTCACCTATCGGCATTCCAGACATGGCCTTGTTCCATTCCAAGACACCGATCACAAGCCAGCCGCCTAAGACCAAAACGGCGGTTCCGATGAGCGTCAGGCGGGACGTCACACTGAGATGGCCAAGTCGCTTGTCTCGGTTGGACGAGTTCCAGCCACGTGACACGCGGATCCTCAGCCGCGTGACCAGTTCGCGAAGGACCGGGAAGCCCAAACCACCAATGATGATGGAGCCGGCCAGGGGCAGGAGGATCCACGCATCCGCGGCATATGGAACAAGGTTGTCTTTCCGGAGGCCGAAACCCGCGTTGTTAAATGATGAAATCGCGTGGAAAAGGCCTTCCCCCATGGCGCGGTCAACCGACATTCCGTACTTATTGGCAAATCGCGATGCCAACATCAGAGTCACAGCACCTTCTACCAAGGCTGTAAAACCGAGGGTGGCAATGAGAGTGGACTTCACGTCGCCAATAGATAGTGTGCGCCCTTCCGCAGCGGCATTCATCCGCAGTCGAAGACCGAACCGCCCCGTGAGAATCATCCCAGCTAGCGAGGTCAAACTCATGATCCCCAAGCCACTGAGCTGAATGAGGGTGGCAATGATGATCTTGCCCGTGGTGCTCCAGTGCCCTCCCGTATCCACGACAGTCAGCCCCGTCAGCGAGACGGCCGACGTCGACGTAAAAACTGCTGTTAAAGGGTCAGTCACCGTGTGCGTCACACTGGAAAACGGCATCATCAGCGCTAGAGCACCGATAACGATAAGCCCAAAGAACCCGATGGACACTAACTGTGTCGGATTGAGGGAGCGCCCACCTATCCTTCTTTTTGCCACGAGAGGGAATAGTAGGCCTGCACTCGGCTCGGTGCTAGTCGGATGGACGAAGTCGCATTAAAGAATTCCATTATATGAGACTTGTTTTTCGCATTTCGGGAAAGTATCCTATGCCTACTTGACGTGCCTAGATGGCGCCACCCCTGCCTACTAGTCATCCAAGGTCCTATAGCCAACCTCTTTGCTATATCAGTCATCTGCCCATAAATACGTGAAGCATGTACATGCCTAAAGCGTGTATTGAGTAATAAGGACTATTCGCGTGACTTCTGCTACCCGAGCGCCGGGTTCCACTACCGTCTCCCCTGGTACAGCCTCCCCAATGACAGACCCGTCGATGCGTCGGAAAATTATCGTCGCATCCATGGTGGGAACAACAATCGAGTTTTATGATTTCTATGTTTACGCCACAGCCGCGGTAGCTGTTTTCCCCTATTTATTCTTTCCAGATAATGACGACCCGACGGTTAAACTTTTCGCATCTTTTGCGACGTTCGGACTCGCTTTTCTCGGTCGGCCACTGGGCTCCGTCGTTTTTGGGCATTTCGGCGACCGAATCGGCCGCAAAGCAACGCTAGTCGCCTCGCTCCTCACCATGGGGATAGCGACATTCATCATCGGTTTATTGCCGACGTATGGGACCATCGGCTTATTCGCGCCTGCACTATTAGCACTCATGAGGTTCAGCCAGGGGCTCGGCCTTGGTGGAGAATGGTCGGGGGCAGCACTTCTGGCCACAGAAACCGCCTCAAAAGATAAAAGAGCGTGGGCTGCGATGTGGCCGCAATTGGGAGCACCGATTGGTTTCCTGGTAGCCAACGGATCCTTCCTTATCCTCGCAACCACCTTGGGTTACACCATCGGTGACACCTCCGGCGCATTCATGTCGTGGGGATGGCGTATTCCGTTCCTCTTCTCTTCAGTCATGGTCATTATCGGCCTATGGGTTCGCTTCTCATTAGAAGAAACCCCCGTCTTCAAGAAAGCCGTTGAATCTGGCAAGCGGGTCGACGCACCACTCGCGGAAGTCTTCAAGACATCATGGGTTCAAATTATCCAAGGCACCTTAGTCATGGTGTCCTGCTACACGCTCTTCTACCTCATTACAACGTGGATTTTGTCATACGGCATTGGAAAACCCGAGGACTCAGCTGGCCTGGGAATCCCCTACGAAGAATTCCTTGTTCTACAACTCATCTCAGTATTGATGTTTATGGGAACCATTCCATTTGCAGCCCTGGGCGCCGATAAACGGGGCCGTCGGAAATCGCTACTCACATCATCGGTCGCCATGCTCATTTTCGCGGCTCTGTTCCCCGTGTTACTGAATTCCGAGTCAGCGAACAAAATGACGGTACTGATCTTCCTCATCGTGGGCATGGGTGTAATGGGGTGCATTTTCAGCCCCATGTCCGCAGTTCTGCCGGAACTCTTCCCCACTAACGTCCGCTACACCGGCTCGGGAATTGCATACAATCTTGCGTCGATTCTGGGAGCTGCCATCGCACCCTTCATCGCAACATGGCTGGTTACACGGTTCAGTGTCGACATGGTCGGTCTCTACCTCGCTGTCACCACCGTGATATCCATGATTGCTATTTGGGTGATCCCAGAAACCAAGCACAAAGACATGAGCGAAACGTAGTGGAACGTAAATCGACGTAGAACGACGTAGAGGGATGGCCTCTACGTTTTGTTCTCCCCCACTCTCCTATTCCTGGTCACGCGACGCTCTGTTTTACAATCGGTACACGGCTTTTCAGCCGAAGCCAGTGTGACTCGTCGATCATGTGGCCGACGTGCTGGCACGGATCAGTTCCCTGCGACAACGAGGACAAGGATATGACGGCGTCAACGAACTCATCAGACAAAAACAAGGGCCCAGTTATCGACGGAGCAACCGAAGGTGACCGCGAAGAGCTCACATACGAAAAGTTCGGTTGCGCCATGCGTGAGCTCGCTCAAACAGTCATTGATGATTACGAGCCTGACCTCATCTTGTCCATCGCGCGCGGCGGTCTCCTAATTGGTGGCGCGCTGGGATACGCCATGGGGATTAAGAACGTATCGGTCATCAACGTCGAGTTCTATACCGGCATCAACGAGCGTCTGGAGACACCCATCATGCTGCCGCCCACTCCGGACGCGGTAGATCTCACGGGAATGAAAGTCCTCATTGCCGACGACGTCGCCGATACTGGGAAAACACTGGAGCTCGTGCAGGAATTCTGCAAAGAAACGGTCAAAGAGTCCCGCACCGCGGTTATTTACGAAAAGCCTCAGTCGGTCATTAAATCTGACTACGTATGGAAATACACAGATAAGTGGATTAATTTCCCGTGGTCGACGCTGCCCCCGGTTAAGCCCACTAACAAGTAATCCCTGCCCCATAAGCAACGGAATGCTCGCCGTAGCAGCTCCACTGCGTGTCACAGGCAACATGGAGTAGCCTAGAGCGCTTGAGAGCAAGACTACTGCCGGGGCTCTCATCGACGACTACACGATCTGAGTTGATTGGGGTGTGAGCGAAGCATGTTCGACGTCAATATGCTGATCAATACTTTCGGCTTCATTGGCGTCCTCGCCATCATCTTCATGGAAACCGGCATGCTCATCGGCTTCATCTTCCCCGGTGATACCCTGCTGTTCACCGCGGGTATTTTGGCAGCCCAACCTCACCCCTTCGCGCACGTGTGGCAACTGATGCTCACCGTCCCCATCGCCGCAATCGCAGGCGACCAAGTCGGTTTCTTGTTTGGACGCAAGGTTGGCCCGCGAATTCTCGAATCCAGAGCGATGACCTGGATGGGCCCCCGAGCTCTTGACCGCACTCATCATTTCTTTGATCGATTCGGCGCGCCCACGGTGATGCTCGCGCGTTTCATCGGCGTGGTGCGCACACTGACCCCCGTCGTTGCGGGCGTTTCTGGCATGAAACACCGAACGTTCACTCTCTGGTCCGTCATCGGTAGCACAGTATGGGGCGCAGGAGTGATCGCAATTGGGTACTGGTTAGGGGGTATTCCTCTGATCGACAAATACGTTCACTGGTTTATCGTTCTTGGGCTTTTGTCCGTCGTCATACCGGCTTTGTTCAAGGCCACCCAACTCGCGTGGAGAAAGCACCGCAGTAATCGGGATCAGACCAATCAGAATGCCCAGGGCACCCAAGACGCTGAGGAAGACTCCGCAGACGTTGCGTCGGAATCCGTTGCCGAGCCTTCCAACTCCTCTTCCTCTACTCGCTCTTCTTCGGCTTTAGAAGAACAAACTGAGCGACATCCAATTCACCGCGCATAAACAAGGCTTCTTGCAGCGCTAAGGCATAGAACCACAAACGTCGGTAAACACGATCAAAACCGGCAGCTGCTGCAGCATCGCGATTAATCGCGAATTCGCGTCGCCATAGTGGCAACGTGACACGCAAATGATCGCCGCAATGAACTTCAGCCCGTTCCACCAGGTCGGTGTACCGCATTAGCGCATCGCGGACGTTCTCCACCGTCGGATATTCCAACGCTGGCCACACATAGCCACGCATGATCCCGAGAGCTTGGAGAGAGTTCTCCGAAAGCCCAGTGTTGATGACGCTCTGTATGCATGCCCGACCGCCGGGAGACAGCATCCGCCCAATTGCTCGCAAAAACGGGCGCAAGCCTCCTATTCCCATCGTTTCCATGCGTTCAACCGACATGATGGCGTCATACACACCCGACCATTGACGGGGGCTCGGTATCGGCCCACTGATGGTTTCCACGTGAACAGCGCCGGCTAGCTTCTCTTCCCGCACAATGCGCCGTATGTCCTCAGCGTAAACGGGGTCCGACGTGAGAACATCGACGGTGGCGCCTCGTCGGGCAGCAGTCACGGCAAGCGTCGCACTCGATGCCGGGAACTCGAGCACTCGCGAACCAGGCCCGACGCGGCATTCATCCAGCATCTGATTCACGCGTCGGTACTGGGCGGACTCGATATCGTCATATGACACCGACTGTGGCGATTCGTACCGTGTCACGTCGACAATGGTGTTTTTGTTTTTCCAATTCAGCGTCTCGGTGACCGATGTCCGCGAGCTCGTCGCAAACAGGGGACTTCCCCATGTTTTTGAGGGGCCGGTGCACAGTTCGATGAGTTCGAGGGGCAGTTCACCTGCACGGGGTACGCCGGTCACTTTGTTCCGCGACCATCGGGAGAGCATTTTCCCCCATCCGGCCTCGATGTCGCGGTCGAGCAGAGTTGCTAGCACGTCGGCTAGAGGTATCGCGTCCCATTCTCCCGCGACATATCCCTCGCCGAGGCCGAGGAAACCGGAGTCCACCATGCGGTTCATGACATTGGGGTCATAGACCGACATCCGCATCGGTTCCGACGAAAATACTGCTTCAGGGTTGTAAGCAATAGGTGGTTCGGGATCGATGTCTCCAATTCCGATGGGTTCGTCCGGCACGGAGATGTCGACGGAGTCGAGGAATTCTTCGAGTCGGTCGTGGACTGCACTAGCTCTCGCCCCCATCATGGGTGCGGAGGGTTCACGGACGAGGTTAGGCCACGTTGTGGGGTCAATATGCCCTTTATTTTTCACCTGTGCGGCTACTCCCTTCCGATTCTTCGTGCCGACGCCGACCCCACTTAGTGCTGGTATATGCGCCTTTTTACTACTTTCTACCCGCCCTAAAACTACCGCGGATAAGGGCTTGGTGGTTTGCACCACGCCACACGTCCCCACGGGCCGTCATGAGTTACTAAGTAACCATTGACTAGCTTCGCGAATGAACCCGGCAATTACCAGACTTACGCCTGACACTATAGTGTGATTGGTTACATACTGTGTGATCCGACATACACTGATGTGTGGCGACACTTTTTCGTGATCCCTGACCAAGCACGATATATCCCACCGAAGGAGACCTATGACCTCCGAAAAAACGAACCACAACGCCCCCGCTTCCCACGATTCTCAGCACCGCGTCGTTATTATCGGCGCCGGATTCGGCGGGATTTTCGCGGCAAAACGCCTTGCCAACGAAAATGTCGACGTCACAATCATCGACCGAAACAATACCCACGTTTTCCAACCGCTACTGTATCAAGTGGCAACCGGCATTCTCTCCCCTGGTGAAATAGCCTCGTCGATTCGGCAAATCTTCCATGCCGATCCCAACATTCACGTCGCACGAGGCGAAGTTCAAAATGTCGACACGGACGCAAAGACTGTCACAGCGTCGCAAGATGGTCACGAGCTCGTGTTCCCTTACGATTCCTTGATTGTGGCGGCCGGCGCGGGCCAGTCCTACTTCGGCAACGACCAGTTCGCGAAGTACGCGCCGGGGATGAAGAGCATCGACGATGCCCTCGAAATCCGCTCCCGCATTATTAGCGCATTCGAACGTGCCGAGATGACGACAGATCAGCGTGAACGCGATCGCCTTCTCACCTTCGCCATCGTCGGCGCAGGCCCCACCGGTGTCGAGTTAGCCGGGCAGGTCGCGGAAATGGCGAACCGCACCCTGACGGGCGAATACTCCAACTTCGACCCTGCGGACGCGCGCATCATTCTTCTCGACGGAGCGCCCCAGGTACTTCCGCCGTTTGGCAAACGATTGGGCCGAAAAGCCGCCAACCAACTACGCCGGATGGGCGTCGAAATTATCCTCGGCTCCATCGTGACGGACGTCAACAAGCGCGGTCTGACGTACAAGAATCTCGAGTCCGGCGAAGAAACGACCATCGAGGCGTCATGCAAGATTTGGTCCGCCGGCGTTGCAGCCTCTCCCCTGGGCGCGATCATCGCGAAACAAAGTGGTGTCGAGGTCGACCGCGCCGGGCGCGTACCCGTCAATGCTGACCTCACCGTGGGCAACCACCGCGATGTCTTCGTCGTCGGCGACATGATGTCACTGAATAAACTGCCTGGTGTTGCCCAGGTGGCTATCCAGGGTGGCAAGTATGCTGCCGAACAGATCGCCCAAGAAGCACGGGGACGGTCATACGAGGAGCGCCCTGACTTTGAGTACTTTGACAAGGGCTCGATGGCCACAGTGTCCCGATTCCAGGCCGTCGTTAAGCTGGATAAAGTTGAATTCGCTGGATTCTTTGGGTGGGTCACGTGGCTGTTGGTTCACTTGGCCTTCATTGTGGGCTTCCGCAACAGGCTGGTGTCGATGGTCAGCTGGGGGCTCAATTCCATTTCCCCCAAGCGGTGGCACTTGGACACCACCCAGCAGCAGCTTTATGCACGCAACGGGCTCGACAAACTAGCGGTCGAATCCCCCAAGGCTGCAGAGGTGCGGGAGACCCGGAAACTGGGTACTCCTAACCCTGCTGAGAAGTGGAAGACTGCGGAATAACCGACGTTCGAAGATTTGTCCGCGCCACAAGCTTCTCGGTTTGTTCATTCGCGATAAGGACTTCCCATACCTGGAAAGTCCGGCCGAGATTCACCGGCCTGGCGATCGCACGCAAGATATCCCCTGGGCGCGACGGGCGGAAGAAATCTGTGTTGTTATTTACTCCCATCACAGTTGCCTGTCCCCCAGCGGCGATATATCCCGCGATAGATGCAATAGATTCACCAATCGCGCAATACACGCCACCATTCGTCACGCCCCATGGCTGAACGTGGCGCTGATCGATCACGATCCTCCCCTCAACTCTCTCGGGGCCAACCGCAGTAAAGGTCATGCCCAGGGTTTGGTCTAAACCGTGCGGAAGAGCAGAGCCCGATCCTGTTTCAGGAGTTTCCTCTCCGTACACGGCGCCGCCATTAAGCTCAGCTAATTCCTCATCAGTGAGTTGACGCTGCGTGGAAATTCCGAATTTCTCGACAAAACTCATAGATCACCATCGTACTGATATATGCACTGTCAGACGTCGGAAATAGAACACGCTAGACTCGGGGGTCATGAGTGATACCTCCACAGCACAAGGCAACCTAGCCAATATCGGAGTCGTCGGGCTCGCAGTAATGGGCTCAAATATTGCCCGTAATTTTGCATCGCACGGCTACAGGGTCGCGGTGTACAACCGTTCTCACGAAAAAACTGACGCGTTTATGTCGGACTTTGGTGACACTGGTTCATTCATTGCGTCGTCGACGATTGAAGAATTCGTTGCTTCTCTTGAGCGCCCGCGTCGCGCCCTCATCATGGTGAAAGCTGGTGCGGCGACCGATGCCGTCATTTCACAGCTTGCGGATGCTATGGAGGAAGGCGACATCATTATTGATGGCGGTAACTCTCTCTACACGGATACCATCCGCCGCGAACGGGAAATTGCTGCTCGCGGATTACACTTCGTCGGCGCAGGAATTTCAGGCGGTGAAGAAGGTGCTCTCAACGGCCCCTCCATCATGCCTGGTGGCCCAGAAGAGTCATACAAGTCTCTCGGCCCATTACTGGAATCAATCGCCGCACAGGTTGACGGCACTCCCTGCTGCACCCACATCGGTCCTAACGGTGCAGGCCACTTTGTGAAGATGGTCCACAACGGCATTGAGTATGCCGATATGCAGGTCATTGGTGAGGCCTATCACCTGCTCCGCTACGGCGCGAACATGGAGCCAGCAGAGATCGCCGACGTTTTCCGGGAATGGAACAAGGGCGATCTTGACTCCTACCTGGTTGAAATCACTGCTGAAGTCCTCTCTCATGTTGATAGTGAAACCGGGAAGCCGCTCGTTGACGTTATCGTTGACAGCGCGGGCCAGAAGGGAACCGGCCGCTGGACTGTGAAAGCTGCCCTTGACCTGGGAATTCCTGTTACAGGCATCGGCGAGGCGGTATTCGCACGCGCCTTGTCTGGTGCTACTGCACAACGCACCGCCACACAGGGGAACCTCCCCAGCGGGTCTCTCCGCTCACCCATTTCTGCTGAGGAACGGGAGAGCTTCATCGAGGATGTGCGACGGGCCCTCTACGCATCGAAGATGGTGGCCTATGCCCAAGGTTTCGATGAAATTAAAGCCGGATCGGCAGAGCACGAGTGGAACGTCGATCCCCGTGACTTAGCGACGATCTGGCGAGGCGGCTGCATCATTCGCGCGAAATTCCTCAACCGAATTCGCGAAGCGTATGACCAGAACCCGGATCTCCAACTCCTTCTCTTAGATCCGTACTTCACGGAACAGATGTCTAACCTGGTGGATTCCTGGCGGCGCATCGTCGTATCTGCGACGGAAATGGGGCTACCGATCCCCGTCTTCGCGTCGTCATTGTCGTACTATGATTCGCTTCGTGCTGAGCGGCTTCCCGCGACACTGATTCAGGCACAGCGTGATTTCTTCGGCGCCCATACCTATCGCCGGATCGATAAAGATGGTTCCTTCCACACGCTGTGGTCGGGCGATCGCTCAGAGGTTGAAGCGTAACTGACGACTGGTCACTCCCCTGTCGGGATTACTCCCGTCGTCTGGCGGATCTACACTAGCTACCAACTATGGACATTGCATTAAGTATTCTGGGCATTATCGGTTTCATCGCGTTGACCGCCGGCACGGGAGTATTCGTGGCGGTGGAGTTCGCGCTTACTGGTCTGGAAAATTCCACTATCCAGGAAGACACCTCCCCGTTGGGCAAATTGGTGGGAAAGGCACATCAAAACCTTTCCTTTCATTTGTCCGGGGCACAGCTCGGTATTACATTAACGACGCTGGCCACAGGCTATTTAGCAGAGCCGGTGCTGTCCACATTTATAACGCCCCTACTTGAAGTGGTCGGGATCTCCCCCTCTGCCTCGCAGTCCATTGCGTTGATCATCGCGATGATTATCGCGGCACTACTGTCCATGGTTTATGGCGAGCTTGTTCCAAAGAACATAGCGATCACTAACCCTATGAAGGCCGCCAAGATTACGGTCCGGCCGGTTGTGTATTTCAACCGGTTTTTCTCGCCATTCATTAAAACTCTGAATTGGTCCGCCAATCATTTGGTGAGAAAGATGGGGATCGAGCCCGCCGATGAGCTAGCGTCGGCACGCTCTCCTCAGGAGCTGGGTGCGCTGGTGCGAAACTCGGCTCTCCATGGGGGTATGTCAAAAAATCAAGCCACACTCATTGACCGGTCACTCAAATTCGGCGATGTTTCGGCCGACGAAATTATGACTCCTCGCGCCAAAGTCGAGGCTCTCGAAAAAGACGCCTCGATGACGGATTTGCTCACCCTTGCCATGGAGACAGGGCACTCGCGCTTCCCCATTACCGATGGCGATCTCGATAACACTCTCGGCGTCATTCACGTCAAAAAGGCGTTTACCTTTCCGACGGATCAACGTGATTCGACATTAGTGCTCGATTACGCCGATCCTGCGCCCGTCGTGCCCACCAGTCTTGACGGCGACAGTGTCCTAAAGATTGTTCGACAATCAGGGTGCGAAATGGCCATGGTTGCCGACGAGTATGGCGGAACAAGCGGCATCGTCACTATTGAGGACATGGTCGAAGAAATCCTCGGCGCTGTCTTCGACGAACACGATGACACCGAAACTGAGACGGAGATACGGCAATCGGGAACGTCGTGGGATTGCTCCGGGCTCGTGCGCATTGATGAGTTGGAATCTCGGCTTGGTTATAAGGCCCCTGAGGGGCCATATGAAACCCTGGGTGGCCTGGTCATGACGAACCTTAAGCGGATTCCCGTCGAAGGCGACATCATCGTTTTGCCAGATCCAGACATCAATGTGGTGGAAACTAATCCTTTATCCTGGTCGGCCCGAGTGACATCGATGGATGACCGACGAGTGGATCGGGTGCTCCTAACCCCTATCGCTCCCGAACAAGCATCTGCGATGACAAGTGCGGAAGACAGCAACCATCTGCCACTGCGAGAGGGGGAGTAAATGATCGGCGACCTATGGGCTCTCGTATTCGCCCTCTTCCTTATCGCGTTAAACGCATTCTTTGTGGGAGCAGAGTTTGCCCTCATTTCTTCCCGCAAAGACCGGCTGGAATCGATCCTCGAGTCTGGGGATACCAGAGCACGCGCAATTATTAATGCCACTGAGCACCTATCCATGAATCTCGCCGGAGCTCAATTCGGCGTCACCATCGCGAGCCTCTTACTGGGCAAAGTTGGCGAGCCAGCCGTCTCCCATCTCATCGAAACTCCCGCGGCAGCTCTCGGCGTTCCCGACGGATTACTGCATCCCATTGGATTCGCGCTCGCGCTGCTCTTGGTCTCTATTCTTCACATCATCCTGGGTGAGATGGTGCCAAAGAATATTGCGCTCGCAGGGCCAGAAAACGTCGCGATGTGGCTCGTTCCTATCCACGTCATGTTCGTGAAAATAACGCGCCCCATCATTCTGTTCTTCAACTGGGTAGCACGTATCACGCTGGCAGCAGTTGGTATCACACAGAAGGATGAGCTGGACACCACCGTGAGCCCGTCGGAGCTGGCGCGCATGATTTCTGATTCACGTCAAGAAGGCCTGATCGATGCAGAAGAGCACTCTCGGCTGAACAAGGCGTTAGCCTCCCCACGTCGGCATATCGACGAGGTCCTCATCCCTGCCGACGAGGTCCGTACAGTGCCTTTGCGCGGCAGTGGTCCGATGATGGGCGATGTGGAAAAGGCCGTCGCCGATACCGGCTTTTCGCGTTTCCCCGTGACAGGTAGAGATGGCACATACTTAGGCTACGTCCACGTCAAAGACATTTTGGACCGAGAAATCCCGCCCCACTCTGACCCGGAAACGGTGTTAGCACGCAGGGAAATCCGGCCGCTCATCACTTTCTCCCCCTCTACTCCCATGGACCAAGCGCTGCGGCTCATGCGTGGACGCTCTCGTCATATTGCACAAGTGGTAGATGGCGGGCATCAATACGGAATAGTGACCCTCGAAGATTTGATCGAGGAATATGTGGGAACTGTGCGCGATAGTACCCACGATGACTAAGACACACGAGTAAACCCACGCGCCTACTACCCCACGACAGCAAAGGAATTCGACCTCAGACATTATGCCGACTTCGACAACATTTCGCCCCACCATTCTTTTTCCATCAGAGTGGACAATGCGTCGGAATGCTCATAAGGACACTGTCGCAAGGTTGACTAAAGATCACCTTGACCGCGCCTCTCGCGGGCAACGGCATCCGGTGTGGGACTTTATCTTCCATTACTACCCTGTCACCCCAGGGAAACTCAGCCATTGGTCACCTGGCCACGGTGTGTATCTCGTCGATGCCCCTGCCATGAAGTATTTCACTGAGGTTGATAGTGAATCTGTCCCCACTGTTGCGCTTGAGGACGCTGGTATCACTGCGGAGCAGCTTCGTGGCCATACCATCACAACATTGGACACCGCTGCGTTGTGGGCAGATCGAGGCTCAACGTTCCGCTACATTGAGAATCTGCTGACCCAAACACTGTCCAACCCCACGCACTTTGATTGTTTTGGCCTCCACGAATGGGCGATGGTTTATCGAGGACGGCCTCGACATCCAGAACCGCTCAGGCTAGGAGCAGAGGCGACGAACCGGGTGGTTGAAACTCATTCCGTGCGGTGCACCCACTACGACGCTTTTCGATTCTTCACACCCGACGCTGTCCCCCGCAATAAGTTCCATCCATCGCGGGAAACACAACCACGGTGTGAACAGGGCGCATGCTTGCACGCAAATATGGATTTATATAAGTGGGCGACGAAATTAGGCCCCCTCGTTCCCGGTGAGCTCTGGCTGGATACATTCCGTTTAGCGTGCGATATTCGGAAACTTGATATGGAAGCCTCACCCTATGACCTCACCGAGTGGGGGTTTTCTGCGGTCCCCATTGAGACGCCCGAGGGGAAAGCACAATATGTTGCTGCGCAACGCGAATTTTCTCAGCGCGCCTCCGACCTACGGACGAAGCTCATTGATATCATTCGCACCTCAGATTTAACGTTGTAACATTGCGTTATGGCGAATCATCGATCAGGAACACGGCAATTACGCTTTGCACGATGGGTGTGGGTGGCATTTGTTATTGTCATCGTGCTCGCACTTCTCGCTGCCTTGTCTGTGGTTTTCGTCAGTCGGAATAAATCGTCGTCTAACGCTGCTGACTGTGACCGGTCGACAGTTCTCAACGTCATTGCTGACCCTTCAGCCAAGGCTACGGCTGAGAAGTTGACCTCGGACTATTCGAAGTCGAATCCGTCCACTCACGATTCGTGTATTACGCCGAAGATCACATACGCGAATACGGCACAGGCGATAGCTTTGTTCCATTCGCCCGAGGGGGATCTCCCCGCAGCGTGGATACCCGCTGGTAGCCTCCCGGGGTCCACGCAGGATAACCCCGGCGGGACCGCCCTGGACGGCAGCGAAGCAGAAATCGATTCGTCAGTGCTCGTTGATCGTCAACAATTGGGAACGATTCATTCAAAGAACTCGGCACAAGACAAAGCACCGGGCGCGCCGGTATATCCGCGCGACTCGACCTGGTCTGCTTACGCGGCTAGTGCCCAATTCGCTAAAGATCATCCATCCGGCATGGATCCTCAAGCGCGTGATGCGTCGGCACGTGAAGTTGCTGCCACCCTTTCCCCCACTTCTCTTTCGGATGCGGTCTCGTCCGTCGCAAGTGGCAAGGGAGATTCTTCTGTAGCGGCTCCGCAGCCGCTTGGGGGCGATAACACGGCGTTCTCACCGATCGGTGATGCGACGGTCGATTTCCCACTTCTGACAATGAGCTCTAGCCCTCGGGTTACCGAGTATCAAGCACGGGCTGCCGCGGATTTTTCAGAATTCGCCCGCTCTCATTCGGAATCGCAGGCTGCTGAGAAAACTCCTGCCCATGATTCCCTATCAAATGACACCAAAGAACTGGCTTATGCTGCTTCTAACCAGGTCAGTGGCGAGCTTCCACCGGTGACAGTGACTAACTCCACCACGACGGAGATGAATAGTCAGGCGTCTGGGCACACGGATGGTGAAGCCACGACCGATAAAGCGGCCGCTCAACAGTCCCCAGAAAAGAAGGACGCGGCAAAGGACCAGACTAACTCCACACAAAAACCTGATAAGGCGAATCAACAACGTCCTGCCCCGGCGTCGACGCTGCTGCTGATCGACACGTCAGAATCTATGCGCAACCATTTTGACGTTATCCAGCGTGAGAGCGCCCGAAGCCTGCAACAAGCGGGACAGCATGGGCGGGTGACGTCGTTATGGAGTTTTTCCTCGCCCATGGAAAGGGTCCAACCCTATCGAAACCATGTTGACCTCAGCATCGGTGACCACGGGGCTCGGAGTGCGTCGATGGTTAACGGGCTCACGACAGGCGGCACCCCGTTCCTGTATGAATCGACCGTCGCAGCGATGCTCAATGCGTCAATTAGCGGACCTGCTCCAAAGCGCGTCGTTATCGTGACGGATTCAACGAATGCGGGACAGTCCATGAACGCAGCTAATGCTCGGCTTCAGGCCGATATCATCAACAAGCAGTCCCCTGTACAAGTTGATGTCATCGCTCTCGGCGACAAGGTGGACCCGTGGCTACGCGAAGTGAGCCAATTAACCAACGGCCGTTACCACGCTATCCCGAATGCCACAGACAAATCATTCCCCCAAGCAATGACCGACGCCCTGGCAGGTTAGCTACGTAGCTGGCTGAAAAGCCAAGCGCTCAAACCAGCTAGCTAGCTGGTTTTACGACGCCGACGTTCCGCGAGTTCATCGAACCCTGCGACAGTGCGCTGAGAAGCCCCCTCAGCACCATCGTCGGCACTCCCCGCACGGACAACTTTCTCCGCCGGGAACTCTGAAATCGTCCCGGCAAGTTCTTTGACGATACCCGGAACGCCAATTCCGAATACGCCCTGTCCGCCGGTCAAGAGATCGAAAACTTCTTCGCTGGAACGGCATTCATACACCGTCGTTCCGTCAGAAACGAGCGTAATCGTGGAAAGGTCATCGACGCCTAAGTTGCTCAACTTTTCAACGGCACGTCGAATGTTCTGCAGCGAAATACCCGTATCCAACAGGCCTTTAACGATCTTGAGAACAAGGATATCGCGGAACGAGTACAGCCTCTGGGTTCCGGAACCGTGTGCGGATCGAATGGATGGCTGGACGAGCTTTGTACGAGCCCAGTAGTCAAGCTGTCGATAGGTTATCCCCGCTACCTGACAGGCGATGGGAACGCGGTAGCCGACTTCATCGTCCGAATCCATGACGTCAAAGAGTGCGCCTTGGACGGGTGCCTGTTCCTGTTTCACTGCAGGCTCGCTTTCTGTGGTCGTACGTGTTGAGCAAGAGAGCGGGAATACTCACACTCATGTAGTTCGATGACGTCTAGGTTATGCCAATATTCTTTCGAGTCAACGCGACACGCAACACATGTGGCACATTTTTCACATGGGTCCATTAAATCACATGCTTAACTTACTATATTGTAATTAACAACTTTCACACTAGTCACACTGTCAAGTTGTGCTCACACTCATTCAGCCGACGGACTGTCCCGTCCACACTCCAGCGGTCGCTGCCAATCTGAACTCTGCCAATCTCGTGCCGACAACATCGTGCCTACGAATCCTCAGAACCGTTCTCACCACGGCGATCATCATCACTACCCTGGGTAAGATCATTCTCGCTCATACCCAAGTGACCCATGAGTTCTTCGAAATCAGCATCGCCGACGGCAAGATCACCCAAGTCTTCCGACAGATGCTCTTGATCATTACCCTCTGACTGGGAATTATCTCCCGTCATGTCAGCCAGCAACGATAAGCTCGATTCGCGTCGCCCAGACAAAGCCTGATTCGAACTATCAAGATGGTCAACAACCTCGGCCGTGACAGGAACCGACCAGGTTTTAACAATCGACTCCTCGGCGTATATGGTCACGTCCTCATTAAGAGCCAGATCAATGGCGTCCGACACCCGGATGTCAAAGTTGTTCCCTGACTCGCAGTGGATCGTTGCGTAGAAAGTGCCATGGTTGACGGCGTCGATCGAAATATTCACTACCGCATCATCGTGCGCTTCTAGAACGTCGACAATCACACTTGTCGACGTCGGCCGCCGCGGCTCCACGCCGATGTCTTTGCCCGAAAGAATGGCTGCGGAGGACGCACCGACAAACACCGTCATGATGCGTCGGCGCTGAGGCCACAAAAACACTATTGCCGGATCGCGATCTGGGCCGAGGAGAAACAACCCTAAATACTCGAGTTCAACCATGATGATATGTGGCCTCCATCCTCATTCCGACCAATCGGTTCAATCGGTCAACGGCACCCAGTTTCTAATCGAATTCGCCGCGCAGGGAAGCTTTAATAAACGCCGCTTGTAGGCTCACGATTAGTGCGGAGAGCTCGCGGGCTGTCTCTTCCGATCGGGCCTTCGCATCACTGCTCTTCGCGTGCCCCAGCGGACCGCTGACCTGAGTGATCACCCCCGCATACCGTTGGGCCGTAGCTCGCAACGTTTTTAAGTGCCGCTCATCGAGCCCGAACCCGACCAATTGGCTCGCTGTCCGCGCGATCGACACATCATCTTGGCAGTAGAGGCCTGATCTGTCGGCATTAACGAACCCCGCTTTAGCAAGCTGCGTGAGGAAAGTGTCATCGATCTCAGCGGCAGCACACACATCTGAATGGGTTAAACGCGTATTTTCCTGCTTGAACTGCTCAGCAGAAATCAATCCCGTAACAGGAGTGACGTTGCCCTCGTCCATTGCATCGAGGCGCTGCTTAATAACCTTCAGCGGCAGATAGTTATCACGCTGCGTCGTCAGAATATAACGTAGGCGCTGAACATCAGCGGACGAGTAGCGTCGGTAACCCTTCTCTGTACGCGCCGGGGAGACAAGCCCCTCAGACTCCCAAAAGCGGAGTTTAGAGACCGTGACATCGGGAAACTCGCGACGAAGTTGCTTAAGAACCGCCCCGATCGACAACGTGGAAGGGCGGTCGTGACGGACTTCAGGCAGCGGGCCCGTTTTCCGTAGAGCTGACACTGTTCTTAAGAATCTTTCTGACCGTTGAGGAACACGAGGCGGAACTTACCAATTTGGATTTCATCACCATTGGAAAGCTCTGATGAGTTCTTGGGCTCACGATTGACGTACGTGCCATTCAGAGATCCAACGTCGACGACTTCAAATTGGTCATCATTTTTGCGGAACTCAGCGTGACGACGAGACACGGTGACGTCGTCCAAGAAGATATCGCTATCAGGATGACGGCCTGCAGTCGTCGTCGGCTGGTCGAGGAGGAATCGGGATCCTGCATTCGGACCACGTTTGACGACGAGCAATGCGGAGCCTTCAGGTAAACCATCAACGCCTGGGGCTGAGGAATCGGACGCGCCCGATTCCATTTCTTTCAAAAGATCGGCACGGAAGACCGAGGTGGTTTCCACCGAAGATTCTGAAAAATCGCTATTGTCACTCATCGATTCTGCCTCCTTAAGTTCGACCAACGGTTCGTATCAGCCACTGCCCTATGCAACTGACTATCTCACATGGAGATGATAGCCAGACGCTCGAGCGGTTGCCTGCCACTAAACTAGCTGAGAACCGCTTCCACTGGGTTATACAGATTTAGCGCCCATAGTAGCCGTTTATGCCCCTCCACATAGTGCCGAGGGGCATGTTATATTCACTCCCCCAGCCTAATCCATAGGATGGTGGCATGCGCGCGGTGCGGGTAAGCATCACCCCCAAAGACACTTTTTATCATGAAGAGCCAGTGGGGCGATTCCGACCCCTCGTAACAGGAAATCGCCTCGATACAAGCACTGCTCGGTACAAATACAAAACCCCTGTCCACAAGTACAAAACTGTCCCCCACAGGAAAAGAGCTCGCGCCCAGGGGGTAAAGAAATGTGAAAAGGACCACGCTGCCGCCGAGGCTAAGTACAGCGGGAACGCCCACATGAGGGCGAAAGTCGCAGCTTTTCCGAGGTACATAACCTTCGGCCGTATTCCGCGATTCCGATAGATGAGCATTGTCGGGAAAAGGATGAGGTCGCGAGCGAAGAGAACGGCCACCCACCACCAACTCAGCAGCCCCGCGATAGCGAAACAAATGGGGGTGACAAGGATAAACAATCGGTCGGCGGCTGGGTCGAGGTATTGCCCTATCCGCGTGGTCAAACCCCAGATCCTCGCAATTTTTCCGTCAAGCCAGTCGGTGAACGACGAAATCGCCACGATGGCGAGTGCCCACCCATACTCCCCCGGACCGATGAGGAACCAGGCGTAAATGGGCACCAGGCAGATACGCACGATGCTCAGGATGTTGGGAACAGTCAGGATCCGCGAGTATCCCGCGGGGTGAACTGTCACTTGTTCCCGCATACCCGGCGGTTCCATACCTGGGGGCACTGCGCGGGCGGTGTGCCCGTCCGGTGTGGGAAGCATCTTGTCCATCCGCGCTTCCACTCGGAGTCGGGTTTCGCGGGTTACTTTGCTCACCGGAGTGCTCCGAGTAAAACGCGACTGCCGCGCGCTCTTCGCTCCTTGTTTTTTCGTTCCAACCGGTTGTTCATAACGAGGGATTTCGGGGCTATCACGATGCTCGCCATACTCCATCGGACTTATCCTCTCGTTACGTACTCATTGCTAAATGTAGCTATATGCAGCCGGCTGTCAGCTTTTCATTGCTCATCCGACACTGCCTTACATACCACGGTTGTAAAGCAAGCCTATCGGAATAAGTTAACAACTGATCCCACGACCGATCCATTATTCCCGGACAGCGGATTGTCGTTAACCATATAAGTCCAGGTAGAACTTGGCCGACGAAGACCGCGCTCGCCGAGATCGGCACCATTGTTATCGATCGTGATATGCCTCCACGTTTCAACCGCATCATCGACGGCTCCGGTGGCAAGATTTTTGAACTCGGCAATCGACATACGGTGAAATTCATCGACCGGATTCTCTCTGGCGAGAGCACGGAGGTGAATTGATTCCCGAATGTCATCCAGATATTCGAGGTGCCGTGCCCAATGTTCGTCCAGGTGAAAGAGCTCAACATCACGGGCCGCCTGAACCTGGACATCACGTGGCACCGTCAAGTCGCGGTGGGCACGACGCTGTAATTCCTTCAAGGCAACGTCGGAATCGAGAATATCGCTGCGTCGCTCGTCAATAATGACCCGTTGGTCATTGATGAGCTTGTTGTATTTCCACGTATTCGCGTGAATCTGAAGCATTTGTCCTTCAGTGACACGCTGACAGTGATCCACAAAGGAATACACTTTTTTCTGCGTCAATTGTCCGTTGCTATCGGGTACCGCGTTGATGGATTCGCCTGCTCCGCCGACTGCGATGACGTCGTCCTCGAGGGAGACGAAGATGACGCTGGATCCCGGATCGCCTTGCCGCCCGGCGCGGCCGCGGAGTTGGTCGTCGAGGCGGGCGCTGCGGTGACGTCCGAATCCGACGACGGCGAGGCCTCCGGCTGTGACGACGTCGTCGCGGTACTGTTCGTGTGCTCCGCCGAGTTTGATGTCTGTTCCTCGTCCAGCCATTTGTGTGGATACGGTGACGCGTCCGGGGAGTCCGGCGTCGGCGATGATGCGTGCTTCTTTTTCGTGGTTTTTTGCGTTGAGGACGACGCAGTCGACTCCGATGGCTTGGAGTGCGTTTTGGATGTCTTCGGATTCGGCGACGTTGTGGGTTCCGACGAGGACTGGGCGGCCGGCTTGTTGAAGTTGTTGGATGTGTTCGATGATGCCGCGGCGGCGGTCGTCGGCGGTGCTGAAGATTCGGTCTGCTTCGTCGTCGCGGATGCAGGGGACGTGGGGGTCGATGACGGCGACGCCGAGGCCGTAGAACTGGCGGAGTTGTTCGGAGGCGGCGGTGGCGGTTCCTGTCATTCCGCAGAGGTTGGTGTAGCGGCCGAGGAGCGCTTGGATGGTGATGGTGTCGAGTACTCGTCCGCCGTCGGTGACGTCGAGTCCTTCTTTGGCTTCGACGGCGGATTGTAGTCCGTCGGGCCAGCGTTGGAGGTCGGCTATGCGTCCTTTTGAATTGTCGACGAGGGCGACTTTTCCGTCGCGGACGATGTAGTGCACGTCTTTGACCAGGAGTTCTTTGGCGTGGAGGGCGACGTTGACTTGGACGAGTGTGGTGCTGATGTTTTCGGCGTCGTAGAGGGATGATAGGCCGAGGCGTTTTTCGACGGTGTGTGCGCCTTTGTCGGTGAGGAATACGTTTCGTTGGTCGTCGTCAATGCTGTAGTCCTCGTCTTTGGTGAGGTTGCGGACGACTTCGCTGATGCGGCCGGTGGGGGCGTGGCCGGGTGCGCTGCCGGCGAGGACGAGGGGGACGAGGGCTTCGTCGACCATGACGGAGTCAGCTTCGTCGACGATGGCGACGTCTGGTGTGGGTTGTACTTGGTCCTCGCGGCGTGTGATGAGGTGGTCGCGGAGGACGTCGAACCCTATTTCGTTGATGGAGCCGAAGACGACGTCGTTGGAGTATGTGGCGCGGCGTTGGTCTACGGTCATGTGTTCGTGGATGGCGCCGACAGTGACGTCGAAGAAGTTGAAGAGTGGTCCCATCCAGTCGGCGTCTCGTCCTGCTAAGTAGGAGTTGACGGTGATGCAGTGGATTTTTCGGCCTTGGTGGGCGTAGATGATCGCTGCGAGTGCTCCGACGAGTGTTTTTCCTTCGCCGGTGGCCATTTGTATGACATTGCCTTTGAGAAGTTCTTGGGCTCCTCGGAGTTGGCAGTCGAATGGGGTGAGTCCGATTGTTCGCGTGGAGGCTTCTCGTAGTGTCGCGAACATGGTGGCGGTGTCGTTGTCCCGTAGCGCGGTGTCGAAGGTTCTTCGGAGGTCGGCGTCGGTGAGTGTGGCTGTGTGGTCTCCGAGCGTGGTGGCGCGGGAGATTTCAGCTGTGTTTTTTCGCCGGGAACCGGTGAGTTTCCGAAGCCATGTGGCCATAGGGGTCGTCCTTGCTACGTGAAGAAGTTACGTGTGATTACGTTAGCGTTTGTTGGTTGGCGTCATGTTTCGCGTCCGGTGAGACCGGGCCGGCTCCCCAGCGTAGTCCAGATGATGGCGGCGATGGGGAGTCCTTTCTTGGCAAAGTCACACCAGGTGGGAGCGATTCAGGTTAATCTGCTGGCTATGAATAATAAACGTGAGTCCGCTTATGAGAGCGCGGGTACCCAGGCGATCGTCCCCACGGCCGATATTGTCGACGTTGTTGGCCCGTCGGTGCGCTCGTGTGATGTGCAATTTCTCAATTATGGTGACCGTGGTGAGTTTGCCGGCCGGATTTCGACGGTGCGGTGTTATGAGGATAACGCCCTCCTTAAATCTGTGTTGAGCACCGACGGCGACGGTGGTGTTCTTGTTGTCGATGGTGGCGGAAGTGTTCACACTGCGTTGATGGGCGATAATGTCGCGGCCCTTGGGCGTGATCATGGTTGGTCTGGGATCGTTATTTACGGCGCAATCCGTGACTCTGCGGAGATCAAGGACATGGATTTCGGGGTGAAAGCTCTGGGCACGAATCCGCGGAAATCCAGCAAAACTGGCGACGGTGAGCGCGATATTGTCGTGAACTTCGGCGGAGTGGATTTTGTGCCCGGCCAGTATGTGACATGCGATGCCGATGGGATCGTCGTCACTGAGACGCCTGTCTCCCCACCTCAAACCTAGTTTTTTGCGGTCGCAATCGGCTGCGGTATGCTGCAGTGGTTGCCTCTGATGGGGCGATCGGACTGTGGCGCAGTTTGGTAGCGCACTTGACTGGGGGTCAAGGGGTCGCAGGTTCAAATCCTGTCAGTCCGACACGATAATAATTGAGGCCGCTACCGTTGGGGATGTGTTGTGCATATAAACCCTGATGGACGCGGTCTTTCTCATTTTCCCGATGGTGATTCGCACGCGATGACACCATCGAGGCCAGCGTATTCTCCAGGCCAGCAGATTCCTACCCGATCCCAACGTGACCGCCCTACTTTTGCCTCCTCCGAGAACCGTGTGGAAGCTGCCAACTCCTTTCACCGCGGGGTGTCGAACTATGGGTCTGTGCGCCCTGGCTACCCCGCTGAGGTTGTTGACCTCCTCGCGCGCCACATGGGCCAGACCAGTCACCAGGCGCCCGACGCCCCGCTGCGGATACTCGATATAGGCGCAGGTCCGGGCTCTTTGACGGTAGATCTTGACAAGCGCTTTCCGGGTAGCGTCCTTGCATCGGATCCGTCGCCTGAAATGACCTCTTCATGTGTGGCACGTCTCCCCCATGTTCCGGTCATTCGATCTCGTGCGGAGTCAACCGGGCTCGCCGATTCGTGCCTTACTGCGGCAACGTGTGCACAAACGTGGCATTGGCTCGATACAGACCAGGCATGCCGAGAGCTGGATAGTGTTCTCGTTCCAGGTGGCGTGTGCCTGCTTGTATGGAACACCCTCGATGTCAGCGTCCCCTGGGTGCACCGGTTGGCACGAATTATGCATTCTGGGGATATTTTGCGTCCCGGCTTTATCCCCCAGGTCGCGCCGCCGTGGACTATTACTGACGAATGGCGTGGCGCATTCAACCAAGCCATTACGGCGCACAACATGATCCACTTGGCCCATACCCGATCTTATTGGTTACGGGCCACGGAAAAAACGCGCGAGCACGTCGATAATAATCTCCGCTGGTATCTCTACCAGCACCTCGAGCTACCTGAGCATCAGCCGATCGAGTTGCCCTACAGGACGGACGCATTCATAATGCGCCGCCAGCATGGGCGGTAAGAGGAACTACTTCCTCCCCCGCTTTTCCCGCACACGCACAGCAATACGCACTGGCGAACCAGTAAAGCCGAAAGTCTCGCGGAACTTCCGTTCGAGGAAACGTCGGTACCCGTGTTCCAGGAAGCCAGTGGTGAACAGCACGATCACCGGTGGCCGTGTGGATGCCTGTGTCGCAAACAAGACTCGCGGCAGACGACCGCCCCGCATCGGAGGAGGCGTCTCAGCAATGACCGCACGCAACCACGTATTGAGCTGACCTGTAGGAACACGGCCATCCCAGCTCTCTAGGGCTTCGATCATCGCGGGCTCGAGCTTGTGTATCGCCCGCCCAGTTTTCGCCGAAATGTTCACACGCCGCGCCCACGGGATGTGCGAAAGCTGCAGCTCAATCTCGCGATCAAGCATATCCCGGCGATCCTCATCAACCATGTCCCACTTGTTATAAGCCACCACGAGCGCGCGGCCGGAGTCCAAGATCATACGTAGAACACGCTGATCTTGTTCAGTCACCGGCTCAGAGGCGTCGACAATGAAGACAACGACTTCCGCGGCGTCGATCGCTCCCCGGGTGCGCAGGCCCGCGTAATACTCGTGGCCCGTTGCCTTCTTCGTTTTCTTCCGAATACCAGCCGTGTCGACGAAGGTCCACGTCTTTTGATCAAGTTCAACGAGCGAGTCCACAGGGTCGACGGTCGTTCCCGCAACATCATCGACGACCGCTCGATCCTCCCCTGTCATCTTATTGAGCAAACTCGACTTGCCGACGTTGGGTTTGCCGACGAGAGCGACCCGGCGCGGCCCCGATGTGATGGATTCTTGGCGTGGTTTGTCGGGGAAGAGTCGGATGACCTCGTCGAGGACATCGGCGGCGCCGTGGCCGTGTTTGGCCGACACCGGGTAGGGGTTGTCAAGGCCGAGTGCCCAGAATTCCGCGAGGTCCCCGTATTGCGTGGGCGAGTCGAATTTATTGGCGACGAGGACGACGGGTTGCTCGGCGCGGTGTAGTTTGCGGGCGAGCATTTCGTCGGAAGCGGTGATGCCGACTTGGGTGTCGACGACGAAGACGATGACGTCGGCTGTTTTCATCGCGCCTTCGGCTTGGCGGGCGATGGCCGCGTGCATGCCTTTCGCGTCGGGGTCCCATCCGCCGGTGTCTTGAACCCAGAAGCGTCGGCCGTTCCATTCGCCGAGGTATGAGATGCGGTCGCGTGTGACTCCTGGGAAGTCTTCGACGACGGCTTCACGGCGTCCGATGAAGCGGTTGACGAGGGTGGATTTGCCTACGTTCGGTCGGCCGAGGATGGCGACGGTGCATAGTGCTTCGGAGGTGTATCCGGCGTCGTCGAAGACGCCGAATGCTTCCTCGACGGAGTGCCAATCGGTGTCACTGTCGGAGGTGACGAGGAGGTTGTCGACCTCATCGTCGGTGACGTCACCGTCGGTTGCGTCGCCGCTGGTTTCGTCAGTGTGATCGCCGTTGTCGGCGCGGTCAGTGTGTTCATCCGCGTCAGTTGTGTCAGCGACGTCGACGGTGTCGGCGCTGTCCTCGTCGCCAATGGCCTGGCCTTCTGTCGTGGTGAAGACGAGATCATCGAGTGAGGCGTCCTCATCAGGCCGGTCGTCGTCGGCTCGGTCGTGATCGCTGCTCGATTGGCGGACAAGGGAGATGATGGTCTCGACGACCTCGTCAATGCCCTGGTGGCTCGTGTCAACAACGATGGCATCGTCGGCTGGCATGAGCGGCGAATCTGCCCGCGACGAATCCTTACGGTCGCGTTCTTGAACGTCCCGTAAAACCTCATCGAAGGTGACATCTCGGCCGGCTTCACGATCCTGGTCGTACCGTCGCTGGGCCCGGATGCTCGGCTCAGCCGTCATGAAGACTTTGCAGGGTGCGTCAGCTAAGACGACGGTGCCGATATCGCGTCCTTCGACAACACATCGTCCAGCCTTGTGGGCCAAAGAACGCTGCAAGGCCACAAGGTTCTGGCGGACTTCAGGGATCGCTGCTACCGACGAGACCGCCCGTGTCACTCGTGCCGTCCGGATGTCATTGGCCACGTTCGTTCCGTCGAGAATGACTTCGGTGGAATGCGGGTCGTCGTTAATGGCGATGGGTAGGTCAGAGGTTGCCTCAATGACAGCGTCGGAATCCTCGGGGTCGATTCCGGCATTAAGCACGTGGAGGGTGGCCACACGGTACATCGCGCCGGTGTCTAAGTAGGATGCGTTCAATCGCGAGGCGACGGTCCGACAGACCGTGGATTTGCCCGTGCCGGATGGTCCATCGACCGCGACGATCACACCTCCCCCTGGGGTGTTGGCGAGTGTTGAGTCATCCGATGTACGAGTAGTTGACATCACTAAACTCCTAATTATTCCGTTCTGCCATTGCATAATCCCGGTTACATCGGGTCACACGAAACTGGACGCGAGAGTTCTACATAGTACGGGTTGTTACATATCAACAGCATTAAACAAGCTGGTCAGTTCCGAACGGTTCAAGGCGCGCAGTGTTCCCGGAGTTTGCTCACCCAACTGCACCGTGTGGATCTTCGTTCGAACCAGCTCCTGCACCGGAAAACCAGCTGCTTTGAGCATCCGTCGCACGATGTGCTTGCGCCCCTCGTGAAGCACTACTTTCACGAGCGAACGGCCTTGCCAGACGTCGATGATGTCAGCGTCGTCGGCGCGGGCGATGCCATCGTCCAACTCAATCCCCTGCGTCAGGCGTCGGAGATCTTTCTTATCGACTTCGCCGAGAACAGTAGCGAGGTAGGTCTTCTTGATTCCGTATTTGGGATGGATCAACCGGTTCGCTAGCTCGCCGTCATTGGTCAAGAGCAGAAGCCCCTGTGTCGCAGCATCCAAACGGCCAACGTGGAAAAGCCTCTGACCAGCGTCGACTTTCTCACCAACAATATCGCCGACGCAGGGCCGACCCATATCATCATGCATGGTGGACTGAACACCGCGTGGTTTGTTCAACGCGAAGTACTGCATCGATTCGTCGACGACGACTC